>JALDXK010000231.1:0-8423 GCA_032155105.1 Acidobacteriota bacterium | reverse complement strand
GCCGAAGGCCGGCGAATGCGACCTGCGCCGCGTCCTCCTGTCTTCGTGATCTTCGTGTTCTTCGTGTGTGATTATCGTGGTGCGGGGACGATCTGGATGATCGTCGGGAATCGTTCCGGGTCGCCACCCTTCTTCGGATTCGGATAGCCCGCCGAGCCGCCGTAGGTGAAATCCTTCACGGTCACGCTGGGCGCAAAGGCCATCACCTCATCACGGAAGCGCCCGGTCTCGAAGAAATACGTCGGCGGCGTCTCGAACAGCAAATCACCTCTCGTCTTCAACACGGTCTTGTAGAAATTGACCATGTCGGTATACGGCACGGTGACGCCAAAGATGTAGAAACGTTGCCCGCGCCCGGCGTCGTACGACGTCAGGAACACCGCAGACGGATAGATCGGAGCGCCTAGTTCTGCTTCAGTCGGCGCAGCACCACTCGGCGCCGAAGACGCCGGTGCGGAAGGTGCCTTGGGTACCTCCGCAGGTGCCTTGGGCGCCGGTGCCGGCGGTGGCGGCACAGGTTTCGTAGTCGTGGGCGGCGGTTGCGTGGGCTTCTGCGTGGGACGAGGAAAGGGCTGCGGCGTTTGCGCAGAAACTGCGATCCCCAGGCTCAAAACCCCCACCGCGATCCAAAGTTCCGGCTTCACATCTCCATTATGAACCTGCTTCACTTTTACGGTTCACGTAAAAAAAAGGAGAATGGAAGCAGGTTCCCTTTTACGTGACACGAAAGCTGCTCGACTACTGCATCGGCAACCAGGACTGGTTGCTCGAGCTCATCGAGACCCTCGTCGAGATTGAATCGCCGAGCGATGATCCCGCGGCCGTGAACCGGTGCGGGGCGGAGCTGGCCTCGCGGCTCGACGCGAGCGGCGGCGAGATTACGCGCATCCCGTCGAGCACTGCCGGTGATCACCTGCGGGCGAGTTTCGGATCCGGCCCGCGGCAAATCCTGCTGCTCGGGCACTTCGATACCGTGTGGCCAGTGGGCCAGCTGACGCGCATGCCGCTCAGGCGTGACGCTGGCCGGCTGCATGGGCCGGGCGTGTTCGACATGAAAGCCGGCATCGGCCTCGCCACGCTGGCCACCCGCGCGGTGCTGGACCAGGGTCTCGCCGGCTGCCGCATCGTCATGCTCTGGACCACCGATGAAGAGATCGGCAGCGGCACGTCGCGGGCGGTGATCGAGGCGGAAGCCAAAAAGAGCGACGCGGTGCTGGTGTTCGAGCCGTCGCTGCCCGGTGGCGTCCTCAAGACGAGCCGTAAGGGCGTCGGGCAATTCGAGATCACCGCGCACGGTGTGTCGGCGCACGCCGGACTCGATCCAGGCAAGGGCGTGAGCGCGGTTCGCGAGCTGGCCCGGCAGATCATCGCCATCGACGATCTCCAGGATCCCGCCAACGGGGTCACGGTCACCGCCGGCGTGATTCACGGCGGCACGCGCGCGAACGTGGTGCCTGCCGAGGCGCACGCCATCATCGACGCGCGCGCGAACACGCGCGCCGACGCCGAACGCATCGAACGGACGATCAAGTCGCTGCAGCCGCACCTTCCGGGTGCGCGCCTCGAGGTGACGGGTGGTTTCGATCGGCCGCCGCTCGAGCGCACGCCGGCCGTGGTGAAGTTGTTCGAAACCGCGAAGGCGGTGGCGGCGGACATCGGCGTGACGCTGCAAGAGGGGAGTGCCGGCGGCGGCTCCGACGGCAACTTCACCGCGGCCCTCGGCGTGCCGACGCTGGACGGCATCGGCGCGGTGGGCGACGGCGCGCACGCGCTGCACGAACACGTCGTGATCGACGCGCTGGCGCCGCGGGCCGCGATTATTGCGGGCCTGCTGGCTCGACTGACTCGAGGCGGTTCTTAGTCATGTCGCCCCGCCGGAGGTGGGGCAAGGCGACGCTGCGAGCCGCGCTTGTTGAGCCCGTAGCGCTGCCGCATCAGCGACACTACTTCCTGCACGCGCTTCTCGTAATCCTTCCGGACATACCGGCTCGCATACAGCTGTTCGTACTGCGCGACCAGGCCCGGAAATTCGCGCTGCAGCAACGCCATGAAGTGTTCGCGCGTGCCGCCGTCCATGTGCATCACCATCGCGCCCACCGACGTGGCGCCGGAATCGGCGATCGCCTTGATGGTCCGTTCGATCTTCGCCGGTTGCGTCGAGAAACCAGGAACAATCGGCGCCATCAGGACGCCGCAGTCGATTCCCGCGTCAACCAGTTCGCGAACGGCGCGCAAGCGCTTGAGCGGATGCGCCACGCCGGGCTCGAGTTGCTCCCACGCGTCCTCATCCACCGTTGGTACGCTCATGTGGACGCGGCACGACGCCACCTTCGAGAGCTCCTGCAACACGTCGATGTCGCGCACCACCATCGGTCCCTTGGTGACAATGCCGACCGGGTTGGCGGCATCGCGCAAAGCCTGCAGCACCCCGCGTGAGATCTTGTAGGTGCCTTCGATCGGCTGATACGGATCGGTAGCCGTACCGAAGCCGATCGTCTCTTTTTTCCATGATGGCCGATCGAGTTCCTTGCGCAGGACCTCGACGAAGTTCGTCTTCACGAAGATCACCGACGCGAACTGGTCGCCGGCGTCGAGCTCGAGGTGCGCGTGGTAGCGGCGCGCGAAGCAGTAGTGACATCCGTGCGTGCAACCGCGGTACGGATTGAGGCTCCACTGCATGTAGGCCTTGCCCTTGACGCGGTTGAGCGCCGATTTGCAGCGGACTTCCTGGTAGGTCGCCGCGTCGCCGCGGCGCTTCGCATCGGGCAGCGCGCTGATGCCACCGTCTTTCACCAGTTTGGCGACTTCGCGGGTCGTCGGCGAGCGGCCGAGGTCGAAGAGCAGCGGCATGGTCGCCATCCGGCCATTATTTCGCTTTTTGTTCGCCAGTCAAGGTGAGGTATTGGGCTGATCTTCAGCGAATGGCCTGCCGCCAATAGGCCAGCAGATCGTCCACCGTCTTCTCGAGCGGAATTTCTGGCGACCAGCCGGTGTCGGCCTGGATGCGCGCGCGATCGCCGAGCACGAGCGGCGTGTCGTTCGGGCGGAGCCGCGACGGGTCCTGCGTGATCGTGATCAGCACGCGCGCCTTTGCCACGAACAGATCGACCAGCGTGCGAATGGGCACGGCGGTGCCCGAGCAAACGTTGTACGGCGCGCCCGGCGTTGCCGACCGCATCAGCGCGCGGTAGGCCTTCACGGTGTCGCGCACGTCCATGATGTCGCGCTGGCTGTCGAGGTTGCCCAGCGCGAGTTGCGGTTCCCGCCGCCCCGCTTCGATCTCGGCGATCTGCTTTGCCATGCTCGAGGCCACGAACGACGGCGACTGCCGCGGGCCGACGTGGTTGAACGATCGCGCGATCAATCCAGGAATGCCGTCATCCTCCCACGCCCGGCGCGCCACCATCTCCTGCGCAAGCTTGCTCGTGCCGTACGGGCTGTTCGGCAGGATCGGATCAGATTCACGGATCGCGCTCGACGCGGGCTTGTAGACGGTGGCGGAGCTGGTCACGAGCACGCGCGGCGCCAGGGCTTCGCGCCGCAGCGCGTCGAACAAATAGTGCGTGGCGAGGACATTGCCGGCGAACGTCTCGCACGTGTGTGACCAGGAATCGCCGACGTGCGGGATGCCGGCGAGGTGATACACGACGTCGGGCGCGACGTGCCTGATGGCGGCGTGAACAGCCTCGCGGTCGTGCATTTCCACGGCGAGCCAGCCGACGCGTGTGCCGATCACCGACGGCTCGGTGCCAGGCCTGAGCCACGCGGTGATCACATCGTCTTCCTGCTCGAGGAGCTCGAGCAGGTGGCTGCCGACGAAGCCGGCGGCGCCGGTGACGAGAACGCTGGCCATCAGCCGCGCTTGTTGTACTGCGCGTCGATATAGGCCTTGTATTCGGTGTCGCGTTCCTTGATCGGGCGCCACCACCACTCATTCTGCTGATACCAGGCTACCGTGTCGCGGAGGCCGTCCTCGAACGGCACCTGGGGCGCCCAGCCCATCGCCTGCAGCTTGCCGGTGCCGAGGCTGTAGCGGCGATCGTGGCCCTTGCGATCCGCGACCGGCTTGATCAGCTCGGGGCCCTTGCCGGCGAGCTTCAGCACCGTGTGGGTCAGATCGATGTTTCTGACCTCGTTGCCGCCGCCGATGTTGTAGACCTCGCCGTTGGTGGCGGTGTGCATCAGCAAGTCGACGGCGCGGCAGTGATCGAGCACGTGGAGCCAGTCGCGGATGTTGCCGCCATCGCCGTAGAGCGGCACCGGGATGTCGTCCATCAGGTTCGTCACGAAGAGCGGGAGGATTTTCTCGGGGAACTGGTACGGCCCATAGTTGTTCGAGGCGCGCGTCACGATCACCGGCACGTCGTGCGTCGCCCAGTAGCTGTAGGCGAGGCGGTCGGCGCCGGCCTTGCTTGCCGCGTAGGGATTGCGCGGCCGCAGCTCGTCGGTCTCGACGCTCGAGCCTTCCGGCACGCTGCCATAGACTTCGTCGGTCGAGATCTGCACGAAGCGCCTCAGCCCTGGATTCCGCCGTGCCGCCTCGAGCAGCACGAACGATCCCTCGACGTCGGTCTTGATGAAGTCGCCCGCGGCCATGATCGAGCGATCGACGTGGGTCTCGGCGGCGAAGTGCACCACGTAATCGGCGGCTTCCACCAGGGGTCCGGCTTTCGCCGCGTCGAGGATGTCGCCGTGCACGAAGGTATGGCGTGGATGGTCCATCACGTCGTGCAGATTTTCCTTGCGCCCCGCGTAGGTGAGCTTGTCGAGATTGGTGACGTGCCAATCCTGATGCGCGTTCAGTGCGTAGCGGACGAAGTTGCTGCCGATGAAGCCGGCGCCGCCGGTGACGAGAACCTTTACCACGTGATCCCTTTGCCCCTGCTGAGGATGAGTCCCTTCATTCGAACCATCGATTTTAGCCGATCAATCGGTATCTCATCCGTGTCATTCGGTGGCCTGACTCATCGGTGCCTAATCGGTGTCAATCGGTGGCCTGCCTAATCGGTGCCTAATCGGTGGTTAGGTGCCGCCGCCGAACGCTCCGAAGAAGTTCGAGAACGACCCCACCCCTGCCAGCGTGAACGACATGTTGAACCGGCGGTCCTTGGGCAAGTAGAACCGGTTCAGGTCCGGTGGGTAATTGAACGCCTGGTATTCGACGGAGATGCCGCAGCACTGCGCGTTGTAGAAGGCGACGTAGCGGTGATTGAGCAGCGTCGAGCGGGCAATGTCGTAGTTGTAGGTCACGTTGCCGCCGTACTTGTTGCCGGCAAAGCGCAAGGTGGCGCCGCCGTGGACGTAGTTGTTGGGCGGAATGGTGCGGTCGACGCTGGCGTACGCCTGGCGGGTCCAGCCGCCGGTCACGTCGGCCCTCTCGGCGCGCAGCGTGCCGTTCAAACTCATGCCGAGCAGCCGCGGTGAGGTGTCGTTCGCCGGCACCGGATCGTACTCGACGCGATAATCGACGACCAGCGGATCGGTTGGCGTGGCCCGGGCGGTCAGGGAGATCGGCGAGAACGCGTTCGGGCTTCGGTAACTGTAGCCGTAGCCGTACGAGTTGTCGGCCGAGCTGGCCTTCTCATTGGTGTAATACGACTGCCGCACCGACACGCTCATGAACTCCCGCGGGGCACCCGACTGTGGCTCGCCCGGCGCGTCCTTGCGCACCAGCAGCCGGTTGGTGAGCCCGTAGTTCATCTGCGTGGTGCCGCCGACGATCCGGTCGTAGGCGCCGGCCCGGGTCGGGATGAATTGCTCGTTCTCGATCGTTGTCCGGCGCTCCATCGAGATGTTGGGCTCGATCACGTGTTTCATGCGATCGGCGATCGCATTCTGTGGGTTGAAGACGCGCGAGAACACCGGACCGACTACTTCGACGCGCATGTCGCCGTAGGTACGGGTGATCGGCACCTCAATTTGCGTCTTCAGATCTTCGGCCAGGCTCTCGCTGTAGTACGTGGTGCGGTACGCGGCCGTCGCGTTCACCTGCAGGTAAGGCAGCGTGCTCAGCGGCACGCGAATTGACGGAAAAAAGTCCGCTTTCCCAAGACCGGAATCGAAGGACTCTTCTCCGAAATTCTCCACGTACAGCACGCGCGCGGCTTCGGCGTTGACCGTGGCGAAGATCGGCAGCCGTCCGAGCTTGACGCCGCTCAGCGACGCCGTGAAGCCCGGGGAGGCCCCGCTCAGCGTCGAATCGTCCTCGTTGAAGAACACCTCGTTGCGGCGATAGCTGCCGTTCATCGACAGGTTCCGCCACGAGCCCGACACGCCCGCATCGACGGTGCGGTTGCTCTGCGACGCGTTGATGAAGTCGTGGTTGTGGGTCTGCTGCACCGTCACGTTGCTGAAGTAATCGACGCGCGCGCGAGCCGACAATCCGAACGGCAGGTTCTGGCTGAGCCCGCCCTGGACGGTGTTGCTCCGCCGCGGAGTGCGCAGCGTGCCGTTGATGATCGCTTCCTTCTCGTCGAGCCAGTAGTAGCGGACGTTGCCTTGCGCCTGCGGCCCGAAGATGTAGCGGTACTCGGTGCCCACCCCGTTGCCGCGCGAGAACATATAGTCATGGAAGAACGTGGCGTCCTGGCTGCGGTTGATCGCCCAGAAGAACGCGTTGCCGATCGACGACCCGCCCATCGCCTGCGAGGCGCCCCACTGCGGCATCAGGAACCCGGTCGCGCGTTCGTCTTCCTGGATCGGGTAGTAGAGCAGCGGCAGGTAGAAGACCGGCACGTCCTTCACGTGGATCACGGCGTTACGGAGGACAACGTAGTCATCCAGGTTCACCGTGGCATTGCCGCTGACGATCTCCCACCGCGGTGTCGGCTGCACGCAGGTGGTGAAGCCGCCCTTGCTGATCCGGTACTTGTCGACGCCGACCTTCTCGATCGACATGCCGTAGAAGTACACGTCGGGCTCGAGCGTGCCGAACATGCTCCGGTTCTCGTTGCCGCGCTCGCCGAGCGACGCAATTCCGAATGCGCTGCTGAAGGTGCCCATCTTGGTTTTGGTGTTGAACACCACACTGTCGGCCGAGATCTGCGCCGTCGGCGTCTGGAACACCACGTTGCCCTCGGCGATCAGCTCGCCGGTCTTGATGTTGAGCTGCAGGTCGTCGGCAAAAAACTTCTGCCCGGCATTCGGGCTGCCCTGCTCGCCCTCGATCTCCACCTCGCGCTGCAGGCGCACGCGATCGGCATCGATGCGTTCGAGTGAAAACTGCTTCGTATTCCACCCGGGTACGATCTGCGCGGACGACTCGCGGACCGACGCGAACGTCAAACCGGCAACGCCGAGGCTGATGAGGAACCAACGCACCATCACTAGTGTATCTGCGCCTCCCACCTTCGCGCTGCGCGCTACGGTGGACAGGTCTGTGGCCCTGGTGGCTAACCGGCTCTGCGCCTTCTGTGGCCCTCGTGACGAACCGGCTCTGCGCCTTCTGCGGCCCTGGTGTGTCCTAGCGGCGGCCTGCGCCGGCCGCGATGAGGCGCGCGCGCAGCGGCCCGATCATGTAGATCGAGCCCGCTGCCACGGCGCGGGGTGACTCTTCGAGCGCGCGTTGAACGGCCGCGTCGGGTGTTGGTGCGGCAACCACGTTGACCGAGCTGGTGTACTTGCGAATTTCCGCCGCCGTCTCCTCCGCGCCGCGCGCCCTCGCGTGCGGCATCGACGTGGCCACGAACATCGCGGCTACCGGTTCGAGTGCCGCGATCATCCCCGCGAGGTCCTTGTCGGCCATGGCTGCAAACACAATCGGCAGCCTGGGACTGCCCGTTTCCTGAAGATACGACGCCAGTGCCGCCGCCCCGGCCGGATTGTGCGCGGCGTCGATGAGCAGCTCTCCGCCGGTGGGCAAGCGCAGCCATTCGAGTCGGGCCGGCCATTCACACTGCGTCAGCCCGGTGACGATGGCCTCGGTCGGTACGTGCGACTGCAACATCGACCATCGTTCGAGAATCGCCACCGCCACGGCAGCGTTCTCGCGTTGGTGGCCGCCGGCCAGCGCGAGCGTCAGTGGCGGATAGCGCCGGTCGCTGGCAGTGCCGTGCGCATCCACGATCGGCGCGCCGGCTTCGGCGGCGACCGACGCGATGCGTGCCGCGGCCTCAGGCGGCAAGCGGCCGATCACCAGCGGCACCCCTGGCTTGGCGATGCCGGCCTTCTCGAAGGCAATCTCCGACAGCGTGCGGCCAAGGTGCCGCTCATGGTCGAGCGCAATCGACGTGATGGCGGCGATGACCGGCGTGATGACGTTGGTGGCGTCGAACCGGCCGCCGAGACCGACCTCGACGACGGCCACGTTCACCGCGCGCCGCTTGAAGATCTCGAAGGCCACAGCGGTCGACACTTCGAAGAAGGTCGGCGAGACGTGGAGTCCCCCTTCGCCGCCGAGCGGCTTCGGCGGGACAGGTCCCCCT
>JALDXK010000230.1:0-8505 GCA_032155105.1 Acidobacteriota bacterium | reverse complement strand
ATTGTCGACGGCCGTGCGTTCCGCGACTCGGATCACGACGGCGCGCCGTACGTGGCGATCGTCAACGAAGCCTTCGCGCGGCAGGCGTGGCCCGGCCAGTCGGCGGTGGGCCGCACGTTCATGCAGGAGAACCTCGACCTCGGCGCGCGCGCCGTGCAGATCGTCGGCGTGGCGAAGGACGCCAAGTATCGCTACATCAGCAGCGCGCCGCAGCCGTTCATCTACGTGCCGATGGCGCAGCAGCCCAACAGCGTGATCACGTTCTACATTCGCCACGCGCCGGGCCTGGCGATCACACAGGAGGTGCGCGCGGCGATGGCACAGGTCGAGCCCAACGTGCCGGTGCTGATGCAGCAATCGTTCGAAGACGCGGCGGCGATTGGCCTGCTGCCGCAGAAGCTCGCGGCGTGGGTCGCCGGCAGCGTCGGCACGATCGGCGTCTTCCTGGCCGCACTGGGGCTGTACGGCCTGATGGCGTTCCTCGTGGCGCAACGGACGCGCGAGATCGCGATCCGCATGGCACTCGGCGCCTCGACCCGCGACATGCAATCGATGGTGCTCAAGCAGGCGGGCGTGCTCGCCGTCATCGGCGGCGCGATCGGCCTGGTGCTCGCCGGCGCAATCGGCACGCTGGCGCAGAGCCTACTGGTGGGAGTGCCGGCGCTCGATCCACTCTCGTTCGGCGGCACCGCGATGTTATTTGCCGTGGTGCTCGCCTTCGCGGCGTGGTCACCCGCACGGCGCGCGGCAGCGACAGATCCAGCTACCGCCCTTCGGGCCGAGTAGGTGATCACGTACGGTAACCTCGGAGGACACGGAGGCACGGAGAAATACTTTTCGAAACGCCAGTGCCAGTAAGCGGCACGATCGCATTTTGAAAAAGCGTCTCCGTGTTCTTCGTCACCTCAGTGGTTTACGCACGTGGTCAGGGTCGCGTCGCTTCGAAGATGCGCACCATCGGCGATTCTCCCGCTTGCTGCGCGCGATCTCTGAACTCAGCCACAGCCTTGAGGCCGGTGATCGCGTCCACGGGAAATGCCGGCTGCCAGGGCGTGAGACCGACGACCTGGAACCCTGTGCCGCGCGCCCGCGCCGCGTGCCTTGCCTCATCGGCGTTCGCAAACAGCGTGCGGCTTGCGACCTCGCAGAACTGGCGGCCGTTGATGTCTTGCCGTTCGCGGGTCTCGACGAGGTACGTGTTGTTGACCGGCGTGGCCGTCAAGCCGCCAAGCACCATCAATCGATACGCCATCGTCTGGTAATAGGCCTCGCGGAATATCCACGTCGGCTGCCAGGGTTCACTGTCGTTCGCCCGCGAGTAACAGAGCGAGTAGTAGCGTGCCGTCGGAATGCCCGCCCAGTCGGCGAGGTTCTGAAAGCGGCCCGAGAGCGCGCCGGCGTTGCCCTCACGAAACGGCAGTTCCCAATCCACCACCACGTATCGCGCCCGCTGCGGCGCCAGCAGCGCGAGCGCGTCGGCTTCGCTGGTGGAGGTGAGGAAGTGCGCCGCGACCGGCGCACCGCCCTGGGTCGGGTTCGACACCGGCACGCGCCGGCCGGTCTGGATGATCCAGTAGCCCTGGTCCCACCAGTTCATCACGCTGAAGTTCGCCTGCGGTGCGGCAGCGTCGTATCGCGCCAGATAGTAGTCCGGGGATCCGAACGGCTCCGGGGTGTTGGCCCGTAGCCATCGCATGGCCTCGAACCAGTAATCGGGCATGCCGCCGACGCGAGTGGTCGTGATTGCCGCCGGCACGAGGTTCGGTGCGACGATCGCGCCGGCCACCACAATCACTGCGATCTCGCGCTGGAACGGTATCGGCCGCCGTATCTTCGGCGCCTGATTGTCAGCGTGCGGCACGCCGCCCCAGTCCAGCACCCTCACCGCGAGCCATCCACACACCACGGCGGTGGCAGGCACCAGGTAATAGCCGAACCTGTTCTGGCCGACCGTGGACAGGTAGTGCGCCGCTGTCATGCAGACGATCAGCAAGTGATCCGCACGCCGCGATCGCCACAAGGAGAACGCCAGCGCCACGACCGCGATGAGACCGACGTAGAAGCCGCTGCGGAAGAACACCCACGGCTGCGACCACAGCCAGTTGCCGGTGTACAGAAACAGCGGCCGGGCCTCGAGCACCGCCATGCGCGTGGGATCGGGACGAAAACGATTGAGATCGACCAGCACCTGCTGCACGAGCGATGGCGCCAGCAGCCAGGCCGCACCGGCAATCACGAGCGCCAGCCCGGCGAGTACGCCCACGGCGACGACGACTCGCGCCGCAAAGAAGGCCACGGCGAGGGATGCGGCCAGCAGGCCCACCAACGCGGCGACCTGCGTGTTGTAGCGAAACAAGGCGGGGTCCTGGAGGACCAGTACGATCACCAGCGCGGTGCCTGCCGCGATCGCCGTGCCGGTGGCGGCGATGATCGCCTCCGCCGTGGGGCTCACCATCGCGGCCAGCACGATCCACAGCGTCAGGATCGCAACCAGGTACGCGCCGCTGGCCCAGGTGAGCAGGTAGAGGCCGAGGCAGATGCCGGCAATGATTGCGGACCGCCGGTCGCCGGTCTTCGAGGCGTAGACCAGCGCGGCTGCGGTGGCAAACGACAGCAGCACCTCGAGCGCGTGGTGATCGACGAAGCCGACCAGCGTGCGATCGAGGAAATGTCCCGGCAGGATGGCGGCGAGCAGCCCGGCGATGAGCCCGGCCCGCCGATCGAATGCGATGGTTGCCAGCGCCCACACCGCGGCCACCGCCAGCACGCCGACCACGGCCGGCACCAGCGCCGCCACGCGTTCGATATGCTCCGTCGTGGCGCTTCGACCCTGCGTGACCACCGCGGCCGTGGCAATGATCGTGTCGAGCAGCGGCGCCACCGCGACGTACTGGCCGCCCGGAGACGCGTACGGATCCACGGTGACGCGGCGCGGATAGTTGCGCACCTGGTTCTCCGCCAGCCGCACGTGGTACCAAGAGTCGTTTTCGAGGAAATTGACGCGCCCGCCGAAGACGTCATCCCACGGCGCCCACACGCGAAGCCCTCCCGCGACCAGGAGGATCGCCGCGAGCCAGATGAGATCTGATTTCCGCAACGCCTTTGATCTTAGTGTGTTCTGTGCTTTCTGTGGCCCTGGTGGTCTGTGCCTTCGAGGCCGCCCATTCGACTCGCCTGACTTCGTATGCACAAAGTCAGGCTCGCTCAGGGCGAGGCGCGGTAATATTTGGCGCCTCGGAGGATGTCATGGCCAAGAAACTGACTCGACGTGATTTCGTTCGAACCACCACAGCCGCTGGAGTCGCGATCGGCACCTCCACATCCGTGTTCGGCAAGGCGCCGGCGATTCAGACCACCGCGGTCAAGCCGGTGGTGGTGGCCTCGAACAACGGCAACGTCCACAAGAACGGCGGCGCCGAGGTCGGCGTGCAGAAGGCCTTCAACCTGATCACCAAGGGCACCGACGTGCTCGACGCGTTGATCGCGGGCGTCAACCTGTGCGAGCTGGATCCTGCGGACAGCAGCGTCGGTTACGGCGGCCTGCCAAACGCCGACGGCATCGTGCAGCTCGATTCGTGCTGCATGCACGGCCCGACCAAACGCGCCGGCGGCGTGTCGGCGCTCGAAGGCGTGCGCACGCCCTCGCTGGTGGCCAAGGCGGTGCTCGAGATGACCGACCATCACCTGCTGACCGGCAAGGGCGCGCAGGAGTTCGCGCGCAACATGGGCTTCACGATCGAAGACGACCTCAACACCGAGAAGTCGCGTGGGCTGTGGCTGGAATGGAAGCGCCGGATCGATCCCGAGCACTACCTCGATCCGAAAAAGCGCGGGCAGGCGATGGAAATCGCCGGCCTCAGCATGGTGCACGACGGGTTGATCGATGCCGATCACTACTACGGCACCATCAACTGCGACGGCGTGAACAGCAAAGGCGAGGTCTCGGGCGTCACCACCACCAGCGGCCTGGCCTGGAAGATTCCCGGGCGCGTCGGCGATTCGCCGATCCTCGGCGCCGGCCTCTACGTGGATGGCGATGTCGGCGCGGCAGGTTCGACCGGACGCGGCGAAGCCAACCTCTTCAACCTGTGCTCGTTCCTGATCGTCGAGCAGATGCGCATGGGCAAGGCGCCGAAGGACGCCGGCATGGAAGCGTTGCGCCGCATCCAGAAGAACACCGTCGAGAAGCGCCTGCTCAATTCGCGCGGCCTCCCCGCCTTCGGCATCAACTTCTACATCGTCAACAAGAAGGGCGAGTACGCGGGCGTGTCGATGTATGCCGCCAACTACGCGGTGTGCACCGAGAACGGGCCGCAGACGCTGCCGTGCGAGCCGTTGCATCCTGGCCGCGCAAGCGAATAGCGACGATGCGAACCGTACTGTCTGTCCTGGTTGGGATAACGCTCTTCGCGGGCTGCGCCGGAAACTCCGCGGCGCCGCCGACCGCTGCTGACGCGGCCGCCTTCCTCCAGGACGTCGACACGCAGCTCCTCGACCTCGGCGTCGGCCTCAGCCAGGCCGGCTGGGTCCAGCAGAACTTCATCACTGCAGATACCGAGGCGATGAACGCCAAGGCGACCAAGGCGTTCATCGAGGCGGTCGCGCGGTACGCAAAAGAAGCCGTCAGGTTCGACGGTCTCGATCTGCCGGCCGATCAGCGCCGGCAGCTCGGCCTCCTGCGGCTGTCGCTGGTGATGGCGGCGCCCGGCGATCAGAAGGAAGCGTCCGAACTCACCACGATCGCGGCGCGCATGGATGGCGCATTCGGCCGGGGCAAGTGGTGTCCAGACGCAAAGAACGCCAGTAGCTGCCTCGACATCGAGGCCATCACCGAGATCATGGCGAACAGCCGCGATGCGAAGCGGCTGCGCGAGGTCTGGGAGGGTTGGCACACCATCTCGATCCCGATGCGGCAGGACTACCAGCGCTTTGCGGATCTCTCCAACAAGGGCGCGGCTGAACTGGGCTTCGCAGACACCGGCGCGATGTGGCGATCGAAGTACGACATGCCGCCCGACGCGTTCGCGACGGAGATGGATCGCCTGTGGGAGCAGGTCCGGCCCCTCTACCTCTCATTGCACGCCTACATGCGCTTCAAGCTGCGCGAACGATACGGCGACCTGGTCCCGCAGGACGGACCCATTCCGGCGCATCTGCTCGGCAACATCTGGGCGCAAAGCTGGGAGAACCTCTATCCCGACGTCGCGCCGACCACCGGGGCGCGTGCCTACGACCTGACGAAGATCCTTGCGTCGCGCAAGACATCGGCCATCGACATGGTGAAGTTCGGCGAGCAGTTCTTCGTGTCGCTCGGCCTGGCGCCGTTGCCGCCGACCTTCTACGAGCGGTCGCTGCTGGTGAAGCCACGCGACCGCGACGTGGTGTGCCACGCCAGCGCCTGGGCGGTCGATCTCGCCGACGACCTGCGAATCAAGATGTGCATCGACGCGACGGCCGAAGATTTCACAGTGATTCATCACGAGCTCGGCCACAACTTCTACCAGCGCGCCTACAAGCATCTGCCCGTGCTGTTCCGCGACAGCGCCAACGACGGCTTTCATGAAGCGCTGGGCGATACGATCGGGCTGTCGGTAACGCCGGAGTACCTGGTCAAGGTCGGCCTGATCGGGAAGGCGCCAGACGCGTCGGGCGACACCGGGCTGCTGCTGCAGCAGGCGCTCGCAAAAGTGGCGTTCCTCCCCTTCGGCCTGCTCGTCGATCAATGGCGCTGGCAGGTCTTCTCGGGACACGTGACGCCGGCGAACTACAACCAGGCGTGGTGGGCGTTGCGGCTGAAGTACCAGGGCGTGGCCCCTCCGGTCGCCCGCGGTGAGACGTTCTTCGATCCCGGCGCGAAGTACCACGTGCCCGGCAACACCCCCTACGCGCGCTACTTCCTCGCGCACATCCTGCAGTTTCAGTTGCACCGCGCGCTGTCGCAGGCGGCGGGATGCACCGCACCGCTCCATCGCTGCTCGATTTATGGCAGCAAGGCCGCGGGCGAGCGGCTCAACAAGATGATGGCGATGGGGCTGTCGCGCCCCTGGCCGGAAGCCCTCGAGGCGTTGACCGCATCGAAACAGATGGACGCAACGGCGATCGTCGATTACTTCGCGCCGCTGAAGGCGTGGTTGGACGAACAAGTTAAGGGCAAGCCGATCGGCTGGTAGGCCACCGATTGACACCGATTAGGCACCGATTAGTCGCGAGTTCCTATTCGGCGCGCTGTGCCTCTGCGGAGGTTGGCACAGGGATGATTGGGGTCGGGTCAAGAATTTCGCCCCGAACCGGGGAGAGTCAGGGACAGGTCAGTTCGCTCTGGGATGCACAGAGATTCCAGCCGGGCCTGCGACTGCGATCGGGCAGGGCGTGGCCAACTCCAGACCGGGGACCTGTCCCTTTTCATCCCCACCGGGGGGCGAAATTCTTGACCTGACCCCGATTCGCCCTATGGCACCCGGATCGTCATCAGGCTCTCGCCGGCCAGGAATCGCGCGCGATCGCCGATGCGCCACAGGCGTGTGCGGTGCGAGCTACCGGCTTCGATTACGGCCGGCCAATCGAGCGCCACCTCGGGGACGGTCGAGAACTTCCCGAGAAATGGCTCGTGCTCCCATGCGTCGAGCGCGATGTAGACGGGGCGGCCGGCGTTCTCCAGTGTGGCGATGACCGTCCTCAACGTGTCCGGCGTGGCGACCTCCCAACGAAGAATCGGCCGGGCGGTGTAGTAGCGCATCGAGCCGCTTTGCTCCCCCGAGAGGATGACGGCCTCGCGCGGAACACTGCGGACGACGAAGTCTGCAACCTGTTCGACTCGGCGCCACTGATCAGCGAGCTTGAAGACGTCCAGCGATCGCGCCACGACCAGGCCGTATGCCGTCAGGCCGAAGGTGAGCGTGAGAAAGATCGGCAGGCGCCAGGACACCGGCCAGCGCGCAATCCACCACGCCAGTTCCACCGCGGCCAGGATCGCGGCTACGGCGAGGGCGGGCAGCAGGAATCTCAAGTACGACCACTGATCGAACACGGCGTACACGAGATACGCGGCGAACACGAGCACGGCAAACAGCGCCATCGCCAGCGAATGACGCTTGGTCTTCACACGCGCGAGTCCAAACGGCGCCAGCAGCATCACCGGCGCGGTGGCGATCAACCAGTTGAGGTAGCGAAACGTGTTCGGCGCAATGTTCGAGAATGAAAACAGTTCGGCCGCGGATCCATAACCTGTTTGCAGCGCCGACCCGTACCAAAGCGATTGCATGACGGCGAGGAACGCCGCGGCGATCGCGACGGGGATCGCGAACGTCACCCTGTGGCCGGCGAAGACGAACGGGACGATCGCCAGTGGTGCGAGGTTCGGGCGAATCAACACCGCCACCGCGCAGGCGATTCCTGCCCATGCGGACGACCAACCTGAAGGTGCTGACGACAAACCTTCCACCTTCGCGCTGCGCGCTCCGGCGGACAAGGAAGGTTTGTCGCCACATGAGACCAGGAGGAAGCAAAGCATCCATGCCGCAGTCACCGGCACGTCGCTCATCGGCTGGAACGATTGATAGAGAAACACCGGACTGAATGCGAGCAGGATCGCAGCGATGATTCCCGCCACACCACCTGCGATCATCCCGGCCGCCCACACCGCAATCGCCGCGCTGCCAATCACGATGGCATTGGCGCCGTCGATGCCCGTCAACGCATGCGGGAGCGCCATCAGCAACGGCAGGCCCGGCGGATACGTCGGCGACTGTGCGCCGGGCGTCGTGCCCGGCCGCCAGCCAAGCGGCGCGGTCAGCCAGCCGTCAGAATTGGGAAGCGTCGCGCCCAGAGGGTCGGCATGAATGGTGGCGCCATCAGCCCACATCGCTGCCTGGCTGAGATAACCGGACGCGTCGGCGCCGGCGGCCGACCGCGCCGCGATCAACGCGGCAACGCCGATGAGCCGTGAGGCATTGCGTTCGATGGCCAACCACAGCGCTTCGAGATCGGATGCGGCCGATCGCTCACGTCGAGCCAGGTAGAACCACCATGCGGCAGCGATCACGGCCGCGATCGACGTGGCCACCGGCGATCGCATGGAAAAACGAAAGCCGCCAACGGTGGTCCGGAAACCACCGCTGACGGCTATGACGGTTGCCGTGGCAGCAAGCGCCACGGCGAGAACCAGGAGGATGAGTCGAAAGCGACCCAAGCCCTCTATCGCTTCGGAATCGTCCAGTAGTAGACCTTGCGGCCGTCGACGTCGAGTTCCTTCTCAGGCTTCCAGTCGCCCATGTCGAACGCGTGCGAGACGATGCGCGTGCCGGGCTTGAGCTCCTTCATGAGCTTCGGCATCAGCTTCACGTTGAGCGACGGCAGCAGGTACAGCGTCACCACCGATGCGCCGCTGAGATCGGTCTCGAACAGATCGGCGTGGACCACGGTGACCAGGTTGCCGACGTTGTTCTTCGCCACGTTCTCGTTGGCTTCCTTGATGCGCTGCGGGTCGATGTCGTAGCAGAAGCCGCG
>JALDXK010000229.1:0-8505 GCA_032155105.1 Acidobacteriota bacterium | reverse complement strand
GGCTAAAGCCGCGGCTCTCCAAGCGGATCCGGTATTCGACGGCGACGCGTCGCAGTATCCGTATCACTTCATGCCGTACGCGTCGCAGGCGCTCTACGACGGCTCGCTCGCGCACCTGCCGTGGCTGCAGGAGCTTCCCGATCCGATGACCTCCGGCATGTGGTGCAGCTGGATCGAGATCAACGAACAAAAGGCCGTGCAGCTCGGCATCACGCAGGGCGACGTGATCGAGATCACGTCGACGCAGGGTAGCCTGCGCGCGCCGGCGTTCCTCAACCCGGGGATTGCGCCCGACGCGGTGGCGATGCCGATGGGGCAGGGCCACACCAACTTCACCCGCTACGCCAGCAACCGCGGTGTAAACCCGCAGTCGATTCTCGCGCCCGCAACGGTTGGCGAGACCGGCGCGCATGCGTGGGCCGCCACGCGCGTGAAGATCGCCCGCATCGGCGGGCCAGACGAGAGCCTGATCCTGTTCGGCGGGGCGACGCGCGAGCGACCGGACTGGACACATGGACGCGGAGATAGCCACTGATGGCGTATCGCTGGGGCATGGCCATCGATCTCGACAGGTGCACGGGCTGCGAGGCCTGCGTCACGGCGTGCCATGCCGAAAACAACATCCCGACGGTGGGCGCCGGCCAGGCCGCGCGCGGCCGCGCCATGCACTGGCTGCGCGTCGAGCGCTACTACGAAGGCCACTTTCCGGACGTGAAGGTCAAGTTCCGCCCGGTGCTCTGCCAGCAGTGCGACAATGCGCCCTGCGAGGCGGTGTGCCCGACCTACGCCGCCCACCACAACGAGGACGGCCTCAACGCGCAGGTCTACAACCGCTGCATCGGCACGCGCTATTGCGCCAACGCCTGCAGCTACAACGTGCGCTTCTTCAACTTCTTCAACCCGGAGTGGGAGAAGCCGCTGCAACTCCAGCTCAATCCCGACGTCTCGGTTCGCGAAGTCGGGGTGATGGAGAAGTGCACCTTCTGCGTGCAGCGCATCAAGGCGGCCAAGACCGCGGCGAAGGCCGAGAACCGCGGCATTGCCGACGGCTCGCTGCAGCCGGCGTGCGCGCAGGCGTGCCCGACCACCGCGATCGTGTTTGGCGATCTCAACGATCCGAACAGCCGCGTCGCGCGGCTGGCGCATTCGCCCCGTGGCACCAAGCTCCTCGAGGATCTCGGCGCCGAACCCAAGATCACGTATCTCCAGCGACAGCCTTGGCATGAATCGGACGCTCACTAAACCGATCGCCGACGACCTGATCCGCCCGCTGTTCAACAGCTCGGTGTGGTTCTACGCGATAGTGCTCGCGGCGGGCACGGTGGTGGCCTGTGGCGCGGCCGCATGGTTCTACCAGATGTGGTACGGCATCGGCGTGGCGGGGATCCGCTGGCCGGTGTTCTGGGGCTTCTATCTCGTTAACTTCGTGTTCTGGATCGGCATCAGTCACGCCGGCACGCTGATCTCGGCGATCCTGCGGCTGGTCGATGCCGGCTGGCGGCGGCCGGTCACCCGCTGCGCCGAGGTGATCACGGTATTCGCGCTGATGATCGGCGCGATGTTCCCGATCATCCACCTAGGGCGTCCGTGGCTGGCGTTCTGGCTGTTTCCGTACCCCAGTGCGCGCGAGATCTGGCCGAACTTCCGATCGCCGCTGGCGTGGGACTTCTTCGCCATCAACACCTACCTCACCGGCAGCGTGCTGTTTCTGCTCCTGCCGATGATCCCGGACTTCGCGCTGGTCCGCGACAGGTCCACCGGCTGGCGGCGGCGCGTCTACGGCGCGCTCGCGTTCGGGTGGCGCGGCACCACCAAGCAGTGGAACCGGCTCGAATCGGCGATGCAGATCATGGCGATCGCGATCCTGCCCGTCGCCGTGTCGGTGCACACCATCGTGTCGTTCGATTTCTCGATGGCCAATGTGCCGATGTGGCATTCGACGATCTTCGGGCCCTATTTCGTGGCCGGCGCGATCTTCAGCGGCATCGCCGCGCTGATCATCGCCATGGCAGTGCTGCGCAAGACGCTACACCTCGAGCAGTACCTGCTGCCGCTCCATTTCGAGAACCTCGGCAAACTCCTGCTGCTGATGAGCATCTTGTGGGCGTACTTCGTGTTCGCCGAGCGCCTGACGGTGTGGTACGGCAACGAGCCGCACGAGATGGCGGTGTTCTGGGCCACGCAGCGCGGTGAATTCGCGCCGTACTACTGGACGATGGTGACCTGCAACTTCCTGATTCCGTTCGTGCTGCTCTCGAACGTCTACACGCGCACCATTGCCGGCTGCGTCGTGGCGTCGTTCGGCGTGCTGATCGGCATGTGGCTCGAGCGCTTCTTGATCATCGTGCCCTCGCTCGCGCACAAGCAGCTGCCGTACGCGTGGGGCACCTATGGCCCGCGGCCGGTCGAACTCATGATCATGGCCGCGACCTTCGCCGGCATGGTGTTGCTCTACGCGCTCTTCTCGAAGTTCGTGCCGATCATTTCGATCTGGGAACTGAAGGCGGGCGAGTTGACCGCGCCGCAGGGCCACCAGACGCCAGCGCATTCGGCGGTCAAGGTCGCCCCTGAGGCCGGCTCGTGAGCGCGATCTACGGCCTCTACAGCGATCCGAACGTTGCCCAGCAGGCGGTCGATAACCTGCGCGCTGCCGGCGTGGCCGACGCCGACATCACCGTGATCTCGTCAGAGCCCTTCGAGCATTTCGAGTTCGGTCACCGTGACGCGAAGACGGCGATGCCGTGGATTGCCGCCGGCGCGGGCCTCTTCGGCCTGGTCGCGTCGTACTACCTGCTCGGCCTGTCGCAGATGTCATGGCCGCTCAGGACTTCGGGTATGCCCATCGTGCCGCTGTGGACGAACTTGATCATCATCTTCGAGATGACGATGCTGAGCGCGATCATCGCCACGGTGATCACGTTGCTCATCACCGCTGGGCTGCCGAGCCGCGGCGGCAAGCTCTACGACCCTGAAGTGTCGGACGGCTACATCCTGGTCGGCGTCGAGAATCCCTCCGAGGCCTCGCGCCTCGAACCCGCGCTCGCCATCGACGGCGCGCGCGTCAAGAACGTCTAGCCCAAGACCTTTCCATGCGTGTCGTCGGCGTCTTCATCCTCGTGATGTCGGTGGTGGCACCAGCGTTCGCGCAATCGACAATCAACGGCGCCGCGGATCGCAAGCAGGCCACCGCCACGCGCGTGCCGAACGGGTCGATTCGCGTCGACGGCCGACTCGACGAGGAGATCTGGCTGAAGACCGTTCCGATCACCGATTTCATCCAGAAGGAACCCACTGAGGGCGCCTCGCCGACCGACCCGATGGAGGTGCGGCTCGCCTACGACGACAACGTGCTGTACGTCGGCGCGCGAATGCATGCTCGCGACGGCCGCATCCAGGCGCCGCTCGGCAGGCGCGACAGCATCGACCAGGTCGAGCACATCCTCGTCTCGTTCGACACCTTCCTCGACCGCCGCACCGCGGTCGTGTTCGGCGTCACCGCGGCCGGCGTCCGCATCGATCGCTACCACTCCAGCGATCAGGAAGACTCGTTCGACTCGGGCTTCGACCCGGTGTGGCGCGCGGAAGCGAACATCGCCGGCGACCAGTGGACCGCCGAACTGTGGATCCCGTTCTCACAGCTGCGGTTCAGCCCCCGCAGCGATCAGCTGTGGGGCCTCAACCTCTACCGCTTTCGTCCCACCCTCGACGAAGCCGACTACTGGATCCTGATCCCGCGAACGGTGCGCGCGTGGTCGTCGCGGTTCGGCGACCTTGGCGGCATCGCGAACCTCGTTCCGCCGCGGCGCATCGAGGCGCTGCCCTACATGGCCGGTGGCTCGACGATCAACGGCGATCGCGATGGGGCCGACCCCTTCGACGATGGCAGGAATCTGGATGGACGAATCGGCGCCGACGTGAAGATGGGCCTCGGCCCGAACCTCACCCTCGAGACCGCGATCAACCCGGATTTCGGGCAGGTCGAGGCGGACCCCGCCGAGGTCAATCTCACCGCCTTCGAGACACGCTTCCCCGAGAAGCGCCCGTTCTTTCTCGAAGGCGCGCAGCTGTTCAACATCGGCCATCCCAATTTCTATTACTCGCGCCGCATTGGCGCGCGGCCGATCGGGCCGGCGGTGGGCGACTACGTCGACTATCCGGACGCCAATTCGATCATCGCCGCTACCAAGCTGACCGGGCGTCTTCAGTCCAAGACCTCGATCGGCTTCCTCGCCGCGGTCACCGACGACGAGGACGCCCGCGTCGCGTCGGCGGACTCGCTCGAACGGCGCGATGTGCCCGTCGCCCCGCACGCCTACCACTTCGTCGGCCGCATGCTCCAGGAGTTCGGGCCCGCGGCGTCGACGGCCGGCTTCATCGTCAACTACATGCACCGTGATTTCGAGGAGGGGAGTCCGCTCGCTGATCTCTATACCCGGAACGCGTTGGGTGTGGCCGGCAACACGTTGTTGCGATTCAACGGCGGGCAGTACGAGTTTCGCGCCTCGGGCGGCGGCTCGTTCCTGAACGGCAGCGAAAAATCCGTCGAGCGATGGCAGCGATCGAGCTCGCACTACGCGCAGCGTCCCGACCGCGACTACTCGCCGTTGGATCCGACGCTGACGTCGTTAGCCGGCTGGACGGTGCAGCTCAACTTCGACAAGGTCAGCGGCCGCCACTGGTTGTGGGGTGGCAATACCAAGATCGACTCCGAGAACTTCGAGGTCAACGACTTCGCGCAGCTGAATGGCGCGGACGGCTGGATGACCAACGCCAACCTGCGCTGGCGTGAAACCCAGCCCGGCCGCGTGTTTCGCAACTACTACGCGCAGATCGACGCCCAGACCGACACCACGTTGCGCGGCCTGATGCAGACCGGGCGCGTGCGCGGCGTCTTCAACGTGACGTGGGCGAACTTCTGGACCTCGCAGGTCAACGTCGCGCGTGACCTCGGCCAGACCAGCGTGTCGCTGACCCGCGGCGGGCCGCTGATGGGGCGCGGCCCCGGGTGGACCACCAACGTCTCGTTCGGCAACCGCAACACCTCGCGCACGCGGGTGAACGGGTCGCTCCAGTTTCGCAACAACGACGATGGGGCGTCGGTAACCAGCGTGAGCAGCACCTTTTCGATGCGGCCGGGCCCGCGGTGGACGTTCGCGGTGTCGCCGTACTACGATCGCGTCACCGAGCCGCAGCAGTACGTGAGCACGCTGGCGAATGGCCGTCCCGAAACCTACGACTCGCGCTACGTCTTCGCGTTCATCGATCGCAGCACAATGTCGATGGAGTATCGACTGGGTCTCACGCTGCGTCCGGATCTGAACCTCGATGTCTACGCGGAGCCGTTCGCCGCATCGGGCCGCTATTACGATTATGGCGAGCTGCTCGAGCCTGGGAGCCGCGAACGATTGCTCTACGGCACGGACGGCACGTCGCTGGTGCTCAATCCCGATGGCAGCCAGTCCGTCACCGCCGGCAGCTCGACGTTCACGCTGCGCAATCGCGACTTCAACGCGCTGTCGTTTCGGAGCAACGTGGTCCTGCGGTGGGAATATCGTGCCGGCAGTACGCTCTACGTGGTGTGGCAGCAGGATCGAGCTGGTAGCGAGACGCTCGGCACGCGCGTCGGCGTCGGCGATGCGTTTCGCTCAGTCACCGCTCCCGGCGCGAACATCTTTCTGATCAAAACCAGTTTCTGGATTCCTGTTAGCTGACCACAGCGGTTACAAGGTTACACGGTTACAAGGTTACATGAGTTCTCCCTACCCAGAGAACCTTGTAACCCTTGTAACCCTGTAACCTTTATAACCGTTCCGTCAGAGTCGCGCTGTCCGATTTGCCAGAATCTCCAGAAACGACCGCCCGGCCAAATCGGACGTGTCTAGCCCTGTCTCCAGCAGTTCGTCTCGCGTAATTGCGCCGGCACTAGCGGCGCGACTGAAGAAATTCACCAGTGCCTGGCCTGTGGCCGCATCGTCGAACACCGCGCCGGCGCGGGACGCCTTGGTGAAGAAGTTCTTGAGGCGCGTCGTCGCGGCCGGTCTCGCGCCGAGATAGAACGCGTAGACCGCGGCATACCGCGTGGGCAACTGGGCGGGATGCAGGTCCCATCCCTGGTACAGCGCGTTGACGAGTGAGTGCGTCACGTCGGTGAAATGCGTTTTCCACGCGCCGTGGACCACGGCGGCGTTCTCGCGCCGCTGTGCGTCGGTGAGCGGCCGGCTGGGCCTGGCCTCGTGCGGCGGCACGGGCATGACATTGCTCGAGCCGTCGGACACGAAGACGCCGGACTGCGACAGCGCCACCTGCATCATGTGCCTGGCAAAGTCGCAGGCGAGGTGGCGCGGGTGCTGCCACGACGCGGTGATGCCACAGAGCGCCGTGTAGTCGTAGACGCCGAAATGCGCGCCGCGGACGCGGCCGGCGCCGGCAGACACCAGCGTTCGCAACGCTGAGGTCCCATCGGGCGCCAGGATCGACTGCGGGGTCTCGATCATCAGTTCCAGCCGCAGGCTGTGGCGCTTCAGCTTCAACCGCCGCTCGAGTGCGGTGCAGGCCCGCACCACCACCTCGACATGCGCGGGCGTCATCACCTTCGGCACCGTGATCGCGAAGTTGTCGGGCAGCCGCTTGCCCGTGGTCACGAGCGTCGTCACGAACAGATCGAGCGTGCGGAGGCTGCGCGCGTGCAGCTCGTTCGACATGGCCTTGATGCGGATGCCGATGAATGGCGGCAACGTGCCGGCGGCCATCCCGGCCGCCATCTCCTGCGCGGCCGACCGCGCGTGGCCATCTTCCTCGGCGTCGGGCCGCGTGCCGTAGCCGTCCTCGAAATCGAGCCGCAGGTCCTCAACCGGTTCGCGCTTCAACTTCGCGACGACCCGAGCGCGGACGATGTCGGCCAGCGACGACAGGCCGACCACCTTCGCGAACACCGACGGCGTTGGCGCATACTCGTCGAGCGTCGCGATGGCCGCGGCGCCGAACGCGCGTACTGAATCGCGGTGGAACGCGTCGGCACTGCAAATCAAGGTATGGACGGGCTGTCGTGCGGTTGCGTCACCCGGATATGCCGCCGCGAGCTTCGCGTTGGCAGTGCGCAGCCGCGCGGCAATCGCGGCACGATCGCGCGACGGGAGCGATGGCACCATCGATCAGGTGCCCCGATACGTGGTGAAGCCGAACGGACCGACGAGCAACGGCACGTGATAGTGGGCTTCCCCGGGCGCGGTCTCGAACACCACCACGACTTCCGGATAGAACGCCGCCACGCCCTGCGATTCGAAATAGCCGCGCGTCAGGAAGGTGAGGCGATACACGCCGGCACTGAGCGGCGTGCCGTCGGGGTAGAGACCGCGCAAACGGCCGTCTGCATCAGTGTGGCCACGGCCAACCGCCTCCCATTCGCCTTTGTGGCTGCGTTGCTCGAGCAGCACTGGAATGCCCGCTGCGGGACGGCCACGCGCGGTATCGAGAACGTGTGTGGTAATGGCGCTCATCTCAGGGTCGCGAAATCAGGCGGCCGCACGCGGCGCCAACGCAGGTGCCGTTGTCATACACGAGCTCGCCGCGCAGCATCGTCTTCTGGACCACGCCGTGCAGCCGCGAGCCATCATATGGCGTGAGGGCATGGCGATGATAGAGCCGTGAGGCATCGACGATGAACTCGCGATCGGGATCGACGATCACGAGGTCCGCGTCTCGGCCCACGGCAATCGACCCTTTGCGGTCACTGAGTCCGGCAAGCCGCGCGGGCGCGGCCGACAGCCACTCGGCAAGGCGCTCGAATGGAATGCCGCGCCGCTTGGCGCCGGTCCACATCACCGGTAAGGTCAGCTGCAGCGAGGCAATGCCTCCCCAGGCCGCAATGAAGTCGCCGCTCTCGAGGTGCTTCAGGTGCGGCGGAGCGGGTGAGTGATCGGTGGCCACGAGGTCAATCTGCCCGGCCTGCAAGGCGCGCCACAGGTGCTCGCGATGCTCGCGCGCGCGAATCGGCGGCGCGCATTTTGTCGTCGTTCGGCCGTCGACGATCTCCTCGGCGCAGAACGTGAGGTAGTGCGGACACGTTTCAACCGTCACCGGCACGCCGGCCTCGACCGCCTTGCTGATGATCGGCACCCCGCCGGCCGACGCCAGGTGCACCACGTGGACGCGCGCACCGGTGTGCACCGACAGTCTGATCAGCAGCTCGATGGCTGAGTGTTCGGCTTCCGGCGGCCGCGTCTCGAGCCACGTCTGGTAGCGCCGCGGGTCGTGTCGCGTATCGGGGTCGACCAGCAGGCCAGGCCACTCGGCGTGCATGAGCAGCGGCAGGCCGGTGCGGGCCACGATCGGCATCGCCTGGCGCAAGTCGAACTCGCTGACCGATTCGAATTCCTCCACGCCCGACGGACTGAGGAAACACTTGAAACCCAGCACGCCCGACTGGGCCAACGGTTCGAGATCGCGGGTATTGCCGGGAACGACGCCGCCCCAGAAACCGACGTCGACGTGACAGCGGCCCTCGGC
>JALDXK010000228.1:0-8533 GCA_032155105.1 Acidobacteriota bacterium | reverse complement strand
GGATGGCGCGCGCCACCAGCTCCTTGCCGACGCCGCTCTCGCCCCAGATCAACACCGTCGCGTTGGTCGGCGAGGCTTTCTGGATCGCACCGCGGACCGCGGCCAGCGGCGGCGCGTCGCCGACGATCTGGTACTTCTTCTCGGCGTCCTTGCGGTAGGTGCGGTTCTCGCTCTTGAGCCGCCGCGTGTCGACGGCGTTGCGCACCGTGACGAGCACGCGCTCGCTGGCCAGCGGCTTTTCGATGAAGTCGAACGCCCCGAGCTTGGTCGCTTCAACCGCGGTGTTGATGTCGGCGTGCCCCGAGATCACCACGATCGGCACGGTCTCCACCATGTGCCGTAACTTCTGCAGTACCTCGAGGCCGTCCATGCCCGGCATCTTGATGTCGAGGAACACCAGGTCCGGCGCTTCGCGCTCGACCAGCTTGACGCCCTCGTCGCCGGTGGCCGCGAGCATCACCTCGCAGCCGTCGTACTCGAGCGTCATCTTCAACGAGTTACGAATGCCTTCCTCGTCGTCGATCACCAGGATGCGTGGCTTCAACGAGACTCCGTGCGCACGGCGCGGATGGCGCGCTGATCGAGATCCGGCTCGTAGAGATAGAACGCCAGCACGTCGCCCGGCCGGGCCGCGTCGACGATGCGACGGAACCCGGCGACGGAGTTGACGGGCTGCCGGTTGATCTCGAGGATGATGGAGCCGCGCTCGATGCCGCCGTCGTAGGCCACCGACAACGGTTCGACGCGCTGCACCAGCAGGCCGGTCATCCCCGACGGGATGTCGAAACGGTGCGCGTTGCTGTCGTCGATCTCGACCAGGCTCATGCCCAGTTCACCCGGACCAGTGCGCTGGGTCGATCGTTCGGCGGCCGGCGTGGTGGGATGGCTCGCGTCCTTCGGGCGTTCGGCCAGTCGCAACGTGACGCGTTGCGCGCGCCCGTCGCGCACATACTCGAGCCGGGCCGCGCTGCCCGGCAGGCGCTCGGCGATCTCGCGGCTCACCCGATCCTGCGTGCGCACCGGCGCGCCGTCGAACGACACGATCACGTCGTAGGGCCGCAAGCCCACGCGGGCCGCCGGCGCTCCCGCTTTGACGTCCTGCACCAGCGCGCCATCGGCGCGCGCCAGTTTCAGCGACGCCTGCAGATCGGGGTCGACGTCGCGCAGCGTCACGCCGATGTAGCCGCGCTCGACGCGGCCGAGCTTCTTCAACTGCGGCAGGATCGCACGCGCCTGGTTGATCGGCACAGCGAAGCCGATGTTGCTGGCCTGCCGGCTGATCGCCGAGTTGATGCCAATCACCTGCCCGCGCGAGTTGATCAACGGGCCGCCGCTGTTGCCGAAGCTGATCGCGGCGTCGGTCTGAATGTAGTTGTCGAGCGTCGGGTCGAATAGTTTGCGCCCGATGAAGCTCACCACGCCAACCGTGACGGTGTGCTCGTAGGCCAGCGGGTTGCCAATCGCGCACACCCACTCGCCAACCCGCAGGCGCGCCGAGTCGCCGAGCACCGCGTGCTGGAACGGCCCGGGGCCGGCGGCCTTGATCAGGGCGATATCGGTGTCGGGATCGGAGCCGACCACGTCGGCGCGCAAGGTGCGGCCGTCGGCGAGCTTGATGGTGAGCCGTTCCGCGCCTTCGATCACGTGATGGTTGGTGAGGATATGGCCTTCGGCGTCGATCAGGAACCCGGTGCCAGTGCCGCGCCGTGGCGCGTCGCCTCGACGCCCGAGGTCGAACGGATCCGCCGTGCCCCGACGCGATCCCTCCTCGACCAGCCGTCGCGCGCGCCGGGCGCGCGCCGTGGCGTCGATGTTGACCACCGCCGGATTGAGGCGCGCCGCAATGTCGGCGAAATTGATCGATGTGGGCGTGGACGCTTGCAGCTGGGGCGCTTCCGACACCGGCTCGGCCGTGGCGGCCGCCGCCGTCGCGCCCACCGCCGGACGCTCCGCCTGCTCGCGCGGCAGCGTCAGCAGAAGGCCGAGCAGCACGCCGATGATCCCGGTCAGCGTGGCCGTCGTCAGGACGAAAAGCCTGGTCATCCTTCGGTAATTATAAGCTTGAGAAACGCCGCCTCATCGAGCGTCGCGATGTTCAATGCGCCGGCTTTCTCAGTCTTGCTGGCGCCCGGCTCGGCGCCGACGATCAACGCTGTCGTTTTCTTGCTGACGGAATTGGTGACCTTCGCGCCCAGGGCCTGGAGCCTGGCCTGCGCCTCTTCGCGGGACATGCCGGTCAACTCGCCGGTGATCACGTAGGTCTTCCCCGCCAGCGGCTGCGGCCCTACCGGCGCCACCTTGCGCTCGCCGGTGAGCTTGAGCCCGGCCCGGCGCAACCCTTCGATCAGCTCGCGGTTGGCCGGCTCGTCGAACCACGAGCGGACCGAGGCCGCCAACACGGGCCCAATCTCGCGGACCTGCTGCAGGTGGTCGAGCGAGGCCTTCTCGATCTCGTCGATCGATCCGAAGTGATCGGCCAGCACCTGCGCGCCGCGCTCGCCGACGTGGCGAATCCCGAGTCCGTACAGCAGGCGCCAGACGTCGTTGGCCTTCGATTTCTCGAGCTCGCCGAGGACCTTCGCCGCCGACTTCTTCCCCATTCGCTCGAGGCCCTCGAGCGTCTGCTGATCGAGGCGGTAGATATCGGCGTAGCTCTTGATCAGGCCCTTCTCGCACAGTTGCCCGACCAGCATCTCGCCGAGGCCCTCGATGTTCATCGCGCCGCGCGACGCAAAGTGCTCGAGGCCGCGCCGCAGCTTCGACGGGCACGAGCTGTTCTCGCAGCGCCACACCGCCTCGTCTTCGGCCTTCTTCAGCTCGCTGCCGCAGATCGGGCATGCCGTCGGCATGGTCCAGCGCGGCGTCGGCCGATCGGGATCGGTGTTCACCGGGCCCACGACGCGCGGGATCACATCGCCCGCCTTCTCGATGATCACCGGCTCGCCTGGACGAATGTCCTTGCGGATGATGTCGTCGGGGTTGTGCAGCGTCGCCATCGAGATCGTCGAGCCGGCAACGACGGTGGGCTCCAGCATCGCAAACGGGGTCGCGGCCCCGGTGCGGCCGATGTTGATCTCGATGCGATGCAACATCGCGACCTTCTGCTCGGCCGGAAACTTGAAGGCGGTGGCCCAGCGCGGAAACTTCGACGTATAGCCAAGCCGCTCGCGCTGCTGCGGATCGTCGAGTTTGATCACCACGCCGTCGGTCTCGAAGGTCAACGTGCCGCGCTGGTCGCGCCACGCCTCGCAGAACGCGATGACGTCGGCGATGCCGTCGCACTTTTTCCAGTGCGGCTCCACCGGCAATCCCCACGCTGCGAGATCGGTCAGCATCGCGGCGTGGGATTCCACCTTCGCGGTTCCCGCTTCCACCTTCGCGGTTCCCGCTTCGGCGGACAGGTCGGCGGACAGGTCGGTGGACAGGTCGAATTCGGGCGGGACGAGCTGATACGTCCACGACGCCAGGCCGCGCTTCGCCACCAGCGCCGGATCGAGATTCCGCATCGTCCCCGCCGCGGTGTTGCGGGCGTTGGCGTACAACGGCTCGCCGGCGTCCTCCTGTTCCTTGTTGATGCGTTCGAAGTTCTTCTTCGGCAGGTAGACTTCGCCGCGCACTTCGAGGCGTCCCTTCGGACCGCCGCGCAGCGACAACGGAATGGCGCGCACCGTGCGCACGTTCGGCGTCACGTCTTCGCCGCGCACGCCATCACCGCGCGTGGCGCCGCGCACCAGTTTGCCGTTCTCGTAGGTCAGCGCAATGCTGAGGCCGTCGATCTTCAGCTCGGCGACATAGGCCGGCGACACCTCGAGGCCCAGCCCCTTGCGCACACGTTCATCGAACGCGCGCAGGTCTTCCTCGTCGTAGGCATTGTCGAGGCTGAGCATCGGCTGGATGTGCGCGACGGTCGGAAAGGTCTCGGTGGGCCTGCCGCCCACACGCTGGGTCGGTGAATCCGGCGTCAGCAGCTCGGGATGCGCGGCTTCCAGCGCCTTCAGCTCGTGCATCAATGCATCGAAGGCGGCATCGCTGATCTCTGGCGCGGCGTGGACGTAGTACAGCTCCTCGTGGCGCCGGATCTCCTGGCGGAGCTCGTCGACTCTTCTGGCGGGATCCACGGACCCGGTTATCGGTCGCGCAGCAACACGTAGTCGGCGAGCGCCATCAACGCTTCACGCTCGGGGCTGGGCGCGAACAGGCGCAGGTTGCGCTTGGCGGTTTCGCCGAACTCGACGGCGCGGCCATAGGCGTACTCGATCGAGCGATGCTCGGCGAGCAGCGCCTTGAGGCGCGCCCAGTTCTCGGGCGTGATGTCGCGGGTGCGCACCGCATTGCGAATCAGGTCGTTCGCTTCGGGGCCGCCGTGCTCGAGGAGATGAATGATCGGCAGCGTAATCTTGCCTTCGCGGAGGTCGCCGCCGATGGGCTTGCCGAGCGCTTCGGCGGCGCCGGTGAAATCGAGCAGGTCGTCGACCAGCTGGAACATCACGCCGAGGCTGAAGCCGTATTCGCGCAGCGCTTTTTCCTTCTCGGGCCCGACCTCGCCGAGCATGCCGCCAATCTGCGCGCAGCCGCCGAACAGGTACGCGGTCTTGCGGCGGATGATCTCGAAGTGCTCCTCTTCGCCGAGGTCGACGACGCCGTTCTTGGTGAGCTGATACAGCTCGCCTTCGATCATGCGCAGCGTGACGTCGCACAGCAGCCGGACAACGTCGAGCGTGTCCTGCGTGAGGGCCATGGCCATCGACTTGATGTAGAGAAAGTCACCGGCCAGCACCGTGACGTCGTTGCCCCATTGCGAGTGCACGGCCTTCCGCCCGCGCCGCACGTCGGCATCGTCGATGATGTCGTCGTGGACCAGCGTGGCGGTGTGGATGAACTCGACTACCGCGGCGTTCAGCACCGCACGCGGACCGCTATAGCCGCACAACCGCGCGCTCATCAGGAGCACCGCGGGCCGAACGCGCTTGCCACCGCTCTTCAGCAGGTAGTTGCCGATTTCAGGGATGACATGAACCTGGGACTGCACCTGGCGCGCAAACTCGCGCTCGACGAGTTCAAGGTCGTCGCGGACGGGTTCGAAGAGCTGGATGAGATCCGCTTGAGTCCGGGGTGCGGCGTTGGACACGTGGTTTAGATCACACCATACGGAAGCGGCGGTGTCAACGAACCGCGCGCCTGTTAATGCTTGCAGTGGCGCACCTTATGGCCGGAAGAGGCGGTCGAAGTTGCGATCGGTTTCCTCGCCCACCGCCGCGGCCGTCTGGCCGCGCACGGTGGCGAGTTGCTCGACCACCATGGCGACGTGCGCCGGTTCGTTGCGCTTGCCGCGATGCGGCACGGGCGCCAGGTAAGGACTGTCGGTTTCCACCAGCAGCCGATCCGCAGGCGCGCCCGAGGCGGCCTGCCGCAGCGATTCGGCCTTGGGGAACGTCGCCACGCCCGGGATGGAGAGGAAAAACCCGGTCGCCAGGGCACGGGCGGCAGCCTCCGCATCGCCCGTAAAACAATGAAACACGCCCCGCACTCGGCCGTGGCCCTCCTCCGCGATGATGCGCAGGGTGTCGTCTTCCGCCTCGCGTGTATGAATCACGATCGGAAGATCCCGGCCCAGGGCCAGCCGAATCTGGGCGCGGAACACGGCGTGCTGCACCTCGCGCGGCGAGAAATCGTAGTGGTAGTCCAGGCCGATTTCTCCCACCGCGCGGGCCTCCGGTAGCGCGTCGAGGCGTTCCGCCACCTTCTGCGCCGCTCGGTCCGGGTCGGCATCGAAGACCTTGGCGTGATGCGGATGCACCCCAACAGCGAAGCGGCACTCCGGCCACGCCCGCAGCACCACCGCGGCCCGGGCAATCTCCGCATCGTCTTCGGCGGCGAGAATCACGAGCGCGCGCGACACCCCGGCCGCCTTCGCTCGCGCAACGACCTCGGGCAGGTCGGCCACGAACTCCTCGCCCGCGAGATGGCAATGGCTATCGGTCATGTCCCAGATTTGGTGAAAAAGGAGTCCGTCCCCTCTTCACCATTTTCAGTCGGCTATCTTACGCGGGTGCCGGGAACTGAAGGCTCCGAGTTGAGCACGATCGCCTTGCCGCCATCAGGGCTCGCGGCCAGCACCATGCCGTTGGACTCGAGACCCATCATCTTGCGCGGCGCGAGGTTGGCGACAATGACGATCGACTTGCCGACCAACACTTCGGGTTCATAGGACTCGGCGATCCCGGCGAGGATGGTGCGGGGCTCCGCCTCGCCCGCGTCCACCTTCAGCTTCAGCAGCTTCTGCGACTTCGGCATGCGCTCAGCCTCGAGCACCTTCGCCGTCCTCAGCTCGATCTTTGCGAAGTCATCGATCGTGATGAACGCCGGCTGCTGCGGCGCAACCTCGGCCGACGCCTGCGTTACGGGCGCACCCGGCGAACTTGCTGTTGGCGCCGCACCCGTTGCACCCGTTGCACCTGTTGCACCTGTTGCACCTGTTGCACCCGCATCCTGATTGTGTTCCGTCACGTTGACCGCTCCCTTGTCTGCTTCGATGCGGGGCCAGAGCGCGCCCGCGTTGAGAATCTGTCGCTCGCCCGTCGATCGCCACGCGGTGTCCACGTCGAGCCGGCGTTCCGCCAACGGCCGATCGTCTCCCAAGCGGCGCAAGATCTCCGCTGACGATGACGGCATGATTGGGGCCAACAACGTCGCCGCAATCCGTACCGCCTCCGCCGTGTCGGCCAGGACACCGTTCAGGCGGTCGGCCTGCGCCGCATCCTTCGCCAGCGCCCATGGCTGCGTTTCCGCGATGAAATTGTTGGCGGCACTCACCAGTCTGAACGCCGCCGCCGCCCCTTCGTGCAACGCGTGCACGTCCATCGCCGCTCGATACGCCTTCACCGATTCCGCGGCGATGCCGGCCAGGGCCCCGCCACCAGTGCCCCTGACGCGGCCCTGCTGATAGCGCTCGGTCATTGACGCCACGCGATTCATCAGGTTGCCGAGGTTGTTGGCGAGATCGGCGTTGTACTTCTCCTCGAACCGCTCCCACGTAAAATCGCCGTCGCCGCCGTACGGAATCTCCTTTGCGAGATACAACCGCAGCGGATCCGGGCCGAACCGGTTCGCGGCATCGAGCGGATCGACGATGTTCCCCATCGTCTTGCTCATACGCTCGCCCTTGAAGTACACCCAACCGTGACCGAACACCTGCTGCGGCAGCTGCACGCGCGCGCTCATCAGCATCGCCGGCCAGATCACGCAGTGAAAGCGCGTGATGTCCTTGCCGACCACGTGCAGGTTGGCGGGCCACCAGGTCTTGAACTGCTCGTCGTTCCATCCGTACCCGACGGCCGCGGCATAGTTGATCAACGCATCGAACCACACGTACACGACGCTGGTGGGATCGAACGGCACCGGAATGCCCCACGACTGGCCGGCCCGGCTCATCGAGATGTCTTCGAGCCCGCTCTCGACGAGCCGCAGGATTTCGTTGCGACGAATCTCAGGCTCGATGAAGCCCGGATGCTGGCGGTAATGCTCGAGCAGCGGCTGCTGATACTTCGAGAGCTTGAAGAACCAGTTCTTCTCCCGGATCCATTCCGGCTTGGTGTTGTGGATCGGACAGTTGCCGTCCACGAGGTCTTTCTCCGGCTTGAACGCCTCGCAACCGACGCAATACCAGCCTTCGTACGCGCCCTCGTAGATGTCGCCGTTGTCGAGGCAGGCTTGCGCCATCGCCTGCACCGCCGGAAAGTGCCGCGTCCGATCGGTAGTGCGGATGAAATCGTCGAACGAGATGTCGAGCCGCTTCCAGACGTCGCGGAAGACCTGCTCCATCTCGTCGCAATAAGCGAGGGGATCCTTGCCCTGCTCGGCGGCCTTGCGAAACACGTTCTGCGAGTGCTCGTCGTTGCCCATCAGAAAATGGGTCTCGAAGCCCGCCAGCCGGCGGTATCGCGCAATGATGTCGGCGGTGACCTTTTCGTACGCCGTACCGAGATGCGGCCGGCTGTTCACGAAATCGATCGCCGTTGTCAGGAAATACTTCATCGTTCGAGCCACGCCTTCTGAGCGAGCGCCTGCGCCTCCTTGACTGGGATGCCGCGCTCCTGTGCCAGTTTCGCAAGGTCGTCGAATTCCGGCTGTGCGTTCAGCACCCGGCCGGCGCGACGCGCCACCTTGAATCGTACCGCACCGATCGGCGTCGACACCGTCACCATCTCGCGCTCGAGGCACTCGCGTGACAGTTCCTGGTAGCGCACGCCGATCGTCGTCGACTCCCGGAAGACGATCTCGGTCATCGTTTCACGCTGGTCCGGCTTCGCGACGATCGTCATCAGCGTGCCGGGCCGGTTCTTCTTCATCTGCACCGCCGAATAGAACACGTCGAGCGCGCCCGCAGCGTAGAGCCGGTCCATCAGGACGCCGAAGATCTGCGGGTTCATGTCGTCGATCTCGCATTCGAGGACAACGACCTTCATTGACCCTTCGACTCGGTCAAGACCGGTCAACTGACCGGTCTTGATCTCGCTCAGGGTGGGGGGGGGGG
>JALDXK010000227.1:0-8538 GCA_032155105.1 Acidobacteriota bacterium | reverse complement strand
CTCGACGATCCGGCGGCGCGCTTCCGGAAGGGCTCGGGAATCGGGGCCGGCTCCTCGAGTTGAACAGGCTGCTCGACGACATGCGCGATGAGTCAGCCGAAGCGCTCATGCCGGAGCGTTCGGGCAGGCAACTCGCCTACGTCGTGCTGACGTCCGGAAGCACCGGCGAACCGAAAGCGGCAGCGGCGGAACATCGCGGGCTCGCCAACCTCGTGCGGTGGTACGCGGCGTCGGCGACCGGCGCTGACGACCGGACCCTTGTGCTCAGCGCGCCGTCGTTCGATCTCACGCAGAAGAACGTCTTCGTGCCGTTGATCAAGGGTGCGCAGGTCCATTTCCCAACCTGGCATCTCGCCGATCATCGAGCGACCGTCCGCGCCATCGCCGACGCGCGCATCACGATCGTCAACTGCACGCCCACCGCCTTTTATCCGCTGGTCGAGATGTCTCGCGGCGACGACTTCGCCAGCCTGCAATCGCTTCGTCACGTGGTTCTCGGGGGCGAACCGATCGTCGCCGCTCGGTTGGTGTCGTGGCTTCAGTCGCCGGCGTGCGCCGCCACCGTTGTCAACGGCTACGGGCCGAGCGAGTGCTCTGACACTGCGTCGAGCCACGTGTTCGATCGCGCGGCGTTCACCGAGAACACGCGGGTGCCGATTGGCGAGCCTGTTTCGGACACGACCCTTACGGTGCTGGACGAGCACCTGCAGCTGGTCCCCGAGAACGTGGAGGGCGAGCTGTGTATTGGAGGGCTTGCGGTGGGCCGCGGCTATCTGCACGGTCCCCGTGCCACCGCCTTGCGCTTTCGCCCTGACCCATATTCGTCGCAACCCGGTGCCCGCGTCTACTGCACCGGCGATCGGTTTCGCCGCCGCGGTACCGGCGAGCTGGAGTTCATCGGGCGCGCCGATCGGCAAATCAAGCTGCGTGGCTTTCGCATCGAGCTCGGCGAAATCGAGAATGTGCTGGAGGGCCACCCGGCGGTGACACGAGCCGTGGTCTCGCCTCATGTCGCAGGACACGACGACGTCCGGCTCGTGGCCTACGTGGTGCCGTCCGGCGGTACGGTCCCGTCCCCGCGAGATCTGCGCGCGCATGCCGCACGTTCGGTGCCCGAGTTCATGGTCCCGTCGGCGTACGTGACTGTGACGGCGCTGCCGCTGACGCGAAGTGGCAAGGTCGACTACGGCCGTTTGCCCGCGCCCAGCAACGATCACTGGGCCCGGGACGCCGAGGCCGTGGCGCCTTCGAGCGTCACCGAAGAGCGGCTCGCCGCGATCTGGTCGTCGCTGCTCGGCGCGACGGGGCTCGGAGTGAACGACGACTTTTTCATCTCGGGAGGGCATTCGTTGCTCGCCGTACAGATGGCTTCGCGTGTGGGCGAGTCGTTCGGCATCGAGTTGCCGCTCCACGTCGTCTTCGAAAGGTCGACGATTGCCGCGCTCGCCGAGTACGTCGATGCGGTGCTGATCCAGACCGACGCCCGGCTCGACGCCGGCGGCCTTGCGGTCGAGGAGAGCCGATGGTGACGGCGATCCAACTGCTGGCCACGCTGCGACGCCTGGGCGTTGAAGTCACCGCTGCCGGGGACGAGCTCGTCTGCCGTGCGCAGCCCGGCGTGATCGATGAGCAGCTGAAAAGCGCGCTGACGGCGCACAAGCGGGAGGTGCTGACGTTTCTCCGCGAGGCGCAAGCATCGCGCACGGCGGCCTACGATCGCATCGAACGGCTGCCGCCGGCGGCCGCCTTCGAGTTGTCATCGTCGCAGCAGCGACTGTGGTTCCTCGATCGCTGGAGCCCGGCGAACGGGACCTACAACATCGCCGAGACGTTTCGGATCGAGAGCCCGGTTGACGCCGCGCGCCTGAACGCCGCGGTCGCCTGGGTGATCGCGCGCCAGGAAGCGCTGCGCACCCGCTTCGTGGCGGAGGACGGGCAACCGCGCGCCATTGTCGACGACGGGGCTGGCGGCGACGTCCTCCAGGTCGTCGATTTGAGCGGGCTGTCGCCTCGCGACCGCGACCTGCGCGCGGCGGCGCTGCGCCGCGAGGTCGCGCAGCGGCCGTTTGATTTAGGCCGTTCGCCGCTCTTGCGGCTCACGCTCGTACGGCTCGATGACGGCCTCAGCGAGCTGGTGATCGCGATACCGCACATCATCTCCGATGCCTGGTCGCTGGGCGTGCTCATGCAGGAGCTGAGCGCGCACTATCGCGATCCACGCGCGGCGGCGGCGCTGCCGCCGCTGCCCATCCAGTATCGCGACTACGCGGCGTGGCAGCGAAAGCAGCTCTCCGGAGATCAGGCGGCAGCCGATCTGCAGTACTGGCGGACGCAGCTCGCGGGCGTCACCGCATTGCATCTGCCGGCCGACCGTCCCCGGCCGGCAGTGAGAAACCTCGCCGGGGCGCTCGTCACGGTGCCGCTATCGCCGGCAGCGCAGCACGGCATCGAACGGCTCTGCCGCGACGAGGGCGTCACCAGTTTCATGCTGCTGCTGGCCGCGTTTCAGGCGTTCCTTCATCGCTGCACGGGTGAGAGCGACATCGCGGTCGGCACCGTGATTACGCAACGCCAGCGTCCAGAGCTTGACGCGCTCATCGGGCTGTTCGTGAATACGGTGGTGATGCGGACCGACCTCGGCGGGAACCCGTCGTTTCGCGAGTTGCTGCGGCGTGTTCGCCGCGTGGTGCTGGCGGCGTTCGCGCACCAGAACGTTCCCTTCGATCGCATCGTCGACGACCTGCGGCCGGCCCGCGATCTTGCCCAGACACCACTCTTCCAGGTGTTGTTCGTCCACCAACGCGCGGCCGATGCGCCGATGCTGCTCGACGGCGTTCGCGCCGCTGCGCTTGGTGCCGACAACGGCGGCGCGAAGTTCGATCTCACGGTGACCGTCAGTGAATGGTCCGATCGCGTCACGGTCACCGCGGAGTACGCAACCGCAATTTTCGATGCCGCCACCATGGAACGGCTGCTCGGCTATTTCACCTGCCTGCTCGAAGCGGTGGTGACGACGCCGGACGCACGCGTGTCGCAGGTGCCGCTGTTGCGGCCGTCGCAGGCGGCGGAGGTGGTTGCGGCATGGGCCGGTGGGCCGCTGCCGGCGGAGACGCCGACCAACCTGGTGACCGCGTTTACGCGCGCCGCCGCGCGTCATGCCGATCGCATCGCGGTCGCGGAAGGCGAGACGACGCACAGTTATGCGGAGCTGGATGCCGAGTCGAATCAGCTGGCACAGCACCTGCGGGGCCTCGGCGTCGGCACGGAGCGCTGCGTCGGCCTTTGCCTTGCGAACTCCATCGATCTGGTCGTGGCGATCCTCGGCGTGTTGAAGGCGGGCGGCGCCTATGTGGCGCTCGATCCGACGCTGCCGGAAGCGCGACTGCGGTACCTCGCCGAAGACGCGCGGATCGGCTGGGTCGTGGCTGACGCAACGGGAATGGCGCGGCAGGCTGCGTTCGGATCGACGCCAGTGGTCGTCCTCGAAGAGGGGGCGTGGCGCATGGCGCCCGCGAGCGCGCCTGCCGTTGCGATCGCGCCGTCACAGTTGGCGTATGTGCTCTACACCTCGGGATCGACCGGCGTGCCGAAGGGCGTCGCCGTCACCCACCACAACGTGACCCGGTTGCTCACGGTGACCGAGGACTGGTGCGGCTTCTCGCCAGACGACGTGTGGACGCTCTTTCACTCGTACGGATTCGACGTGTCGGTCTGGGAGATGTGGGGTGCCTTGCTCTACGGCGGTCGCGTGGAGATTGTGCCGTATTGGGTGGCCCGATCACCGGATCGGTTCTACGCGTTGCTGCGCGATAAACGTGTCACCGTCCTCAACCAAACGCCGTCCGCGTTTCGGCAACTGCGCGCCTACGGCGGCGACTGGCACGCGCTCGCGGTGCGTCTCGTTGTCTCCGCTGGCGAGGAATTGCGGTACAGCGAGTTGACGTCGTGGGCGGACACCGGCGTGCGGCTCGTGAACATGTACGGGATCACCGAAACGACCGTCCACGTGACGCGCTGCGAGGTGGGGCCGGCGGAATTGTCGGGCGCTCGCGGCAGCGCCATCGGCGGGCCGCTGGCGGACCTGCGAATGTATGTGCTCGACGACGCCCTCGCGCCGGTGCCACCGGGCCTGCCGGGCGAGCTGTATGTCGGCGGCCGCGGCGTCGCGCGCGGTTATCTCGGGCGGCCGGCCCTGACGGCGGCACGGTTCGTGCCCGATCCGTACGGCAGCGAGCCGGGCGCGCGGTTGTATCGCTCGGGCGATGTGGTCCGCATGCTGGGAGATGGCACGTTTGCGTATCTCGGTCGCGCCGATCGCCAGGTCAAGATTCGCGGCCATCGTCTCGAGCTGGGGGAAGTCGAAGCGGCGCTCTTGAGCGCCGGCGTGCGAGAGGCGGTGGTGGAGCCGCAAGTCGACGCGGCGGGGTTGGACCGACTCGTGGCGTACGTCGTTGGCGCCGAGCAGGAAGTGGACAGCTTGCGCCGGACGCTGGCGGTGCGGCTGCCCAGTTACATGCTGCCGGCCGCGTATGTGTGGCTGCCACGGCTGCCGCTGACCATGAACGGGAAAGTGGATCGGCGGGCGCTGCCCGGAGCGCCGGCGGCGCGGCCCGCCTTGGAGCGCGTCTACGCGGCCCCGCGCACTGCCGTGGAAGCGGCGCTGGTCGCGATCTGGCAGGCGGTACTGGGCGTGACGACGGTCGGCATCGACGACAGCTTCTTCAGCCTGGGCGGCGACTCCATTCGCAGCCTGCAGGTACAGGCGCGCGCGGCACAGCGCGGGGTGGTGTTCACGCTGGAGCAACTATTTCGGCACCCCACGATCGCCGGCCTCTCGGAGACAATCACGGAACCTGTCGAAGCGGTGTCGTTGCCGCGCATTGCGCCGTTCGCGCTAGTCGCCGGCGGCGCTGCCGCGTTTCCGCCGACGATCGAAGACGCGTATCCGCTCACGCAGCTCCAGGCCGGGATGCTCTACCACATCACCCTGACGCCGGACTCGAACGTCTACCACAACACCGATTCGTTTCCACTCACATTGCCGGGGCCGTTTCAGCCGCGCGCGTTCACCGACGCCGTTGCGCAGGCGGTGGCGCGTCATGCGGCGCTGCGCACGTCGTTCGACACGACGGCGGCGCCGCGGCCGTTGCAGCTCGTGCATCGGCAGGCCCAGATACCTGTGCAAATTCGCGACGTCCGCGACCTCGATGCGGCGCGGCAGCAGGCGGTCATCGACGCGCTCGTCGACCGCGAGAAAACCCGCCCGTTCGACCTTTCACGCCCGGGGTTGCTGCGGATTTACGTCCACGTGCTCAACGGGTACACGGTGCAGCTCACCATCACCGAGTGCCATGCCATCCTCGATGGATGGAGCTGGCACTCAACGCTCGTCGAGATCCTGGACACCTACTCGGCGCTTGCGAACGGCCACGCGCCGCCGTCGCGTCAAGCGCCCGACGGTCAGCCCACGTTTCGCGACTACGTTGCGCTCGAGCAGCGCGCGGTCGCATCAGCGGAGATGTCCCGCTACTGGCGCGAGCTCGTGACCGGCGCGCCGGCGGCTGATTTCCCGGGGTCGCACGCTGGCGCCCCGCACATTCAGTCGGTCTGCTTCCCGTTGGCACCGCCACTCCAGGAACGGCTGCAGGCGCTCGCTGAGTCCGCAGCGGTGGGGCTGCGAACGCTGTTCCTCGCCGCTCATCTCAGGGCGCTCGCGCTGTTTGCGCGCCAGGACGACATCGTCACGGGCGTGCAGGTCAACGGCCGGCCGGAGGGTGTGGACGCCGACGACCTGCGCGGGCTGTTTCTCAATCTGCTCCCGTTCAGGCTCACGCTGCGCGAAGAGTCCTGGACCGAGCTCATCGCGCGCGTGTTCGCCGTCACGCAGGCGATGTTTCCGTTCCGGCGATATCCGCTCGCGCAGATCATCCGCGACACCGGCGGCACGCCGTTGTTTCGGACCGCGTTCAACTACCTCGATTTCCATGTGCTCGGCCGCCTGCCGAGCGGCGTCTCGATCGGTGAGGGCCGCCGCTCCGAGGGGACCGAACTGCCGTTGACGGTGCATGCATATCCGCAACGGCTGGATATCGACTTCGACGCCAATTGCGTACCGCACGAGGTCGCGACCGCCTTCGGCCGCTGCGTGTCGGCCTGCCTCGGCGCGATGGCCGCGCACGTCGATCAGCGCACGCACACCGCGACGCTCATCGATGCCAGGCAACGTCGTCGACTGCTCGACGAGTTCAACGCGACGGCGCGGGTGCGCCCGTGGAAGCCCGTGGTCGAAGCCATTGAGCGCCAGGCCGCGGCGCGGCCGGCGGCGAGCGCGGTCGTGTTCGGCGAGCGATCGTGGAGCTATGCGGACCTGGATGCGGCGGCGGAAGCCCTGGCCGGCGATCTGCTCGCTTACGGCGCCTGTCCCGGCCGCATCGTCGGCGTGTGCTCCGATCGAACGTTCGAATTCATGGCCGGCGTGGTGGCCATACTCAAGACCGGCGCCGCATATCTGCCGCTCGATCCGGAGAATCCCAATGCGCGCCTGGCGCGCATGATCGCCGACGCGAGTCCTGTCGCGGTCATGTGTCCCGCCGCGTTGCGCGCCCGAATGCCCGATGGCGTGCCGATCGTCTCGCTCGAGCGCGAGGCGGCGAAGGCTGCGCCGCGCGCGAGCCACGGCGTGGGCCGTGGCCGCGTGTCACCGGCTTCCGGCGATCCCGCGTACGTGATGTACACCTCCGGCTCCACCGGACAGCCCAAGGGTGTGGTCATCACCTATGGAGGGATCGGGAACCGAATCGATTGGATGGTCGAGACGTTCGCGTTCACCGCCGACGATCGCATCCTCCAAAAGACGCCATGCGGATTCGACGCGTCGGTCTGGGAACTCTGGGCTCCGCTCATGGTCGGCGGCACCGTGGTCCTGGCAGAGCCTGGCGGGCATCGCGATCCCGGATATGTCGTGCGTACGCTGCAAGAGCAGCGCATCACCATCCTGCAGCTCGTGCCGTCGTTGCTCGCGGTGCTCGTCGAAGAGCCCGGGTTGGAAGCGTGCAGCACGCTGCGGCAGATCTTCTGCGCGGGTGAGGTGTTGTCGCGGGACCTCGTGAACCGGCTGCGACGCCGACTCGACGTCGCGCTGTGCAATACCTATGGGCCCACCGAAGCGTCGATCGACGTCACCTTTCAGCGGGCCGAAGAAGATCCTGGCGCCGGACCCGTGGCGATCGGGCGGCCGATCGACAACACGCGCATCTACGTTCTCGATCGCGACGGCACGCTGGCGCCGCACGGCGTTGTTGGCGAACTCCACGCGGCCGGCGCCGGCCTCGCGCGCGGCTACCTGAATCGCCCCGCCCTCGTAGCGGCGCAGTTCGTGCCGTGCCCGTTTGGCACGCCTGGTGAGCGCATGTACCGCACCGGCGATCTCGCGCGATGGCGATCCGATGGCGTGCTCGAGTTCGTCGGACGCGTCGACAGCCAGCTGAAGATCCGCGGTGTGCGGATCGAGCCCGGCGAAATCGAACGGGTGCTTCTGGCCAGCGACATGGTGCAGCAGGCGGCGGTCATTGCTCGCGAGCGCCAGGGGAGCACTCAATTAGTCGCATACGTGGTGAAGCGCCCCGCCGCCGCCGCGGATGCGCCGTCGATTCGCCGCCATCTCGAGCAGGCGGTGCCCCGGTCGATGGTGCCGTCGGTGATCGTGTTCCTCGACGCGATGCCGCTGACCAGCAGCGGGAAAGTGGATCGCGGCGCGTTGCCTGCGCCGGTAGAACAGGTGGATGCCGCTCAGGCCGATACCCATGTGGCGCGGACGCCGATGGAGCAGGCGATTGCCGAAGTCTGGCAGGAGGTACTGGGCATCGCGCCGATCCCGATGGGCGCCAGCTTCTTTGCGCTCGGCGGAGACTCGCTTCTCAGCCTGCAAGTGGTGTCGAGGCTGCACCGGCGCAACATCCGATTGACGCCGCGGCTCATCTTCGAGCACGACACGATCGAGCGCCTCGCGCGCGTGGTTGCGGCGGTGCCTGCCACCGCGGCCGATCAGGGCCTCATCATCGGTCCGGTACCGCTCACGCCGGCACAGCGTTGGTTCTTCGACCTCGATCTTCCCAATCGGGGGCACTGGAACCAGTCCGTGACGCTCGAGATTCCCGCGCACTGGACGGCGGAGATCGTCGAACGCGCGCTGGCGCATCTGCTGCAGCATCATGATGCGCTTCGCCTGCGGTTCCAGCACTCCGAACACGGATGGCTGCAATCGTCGGGACCCGCCGGGACGCAGACTCCTGTGCGAGTGGTTGGCGACGGCCGTGTCGATGGCGAGCGGTTCGACCTGGCCGCCGGCCAATTACTGCGCGCCACCTACCGCCAGGGCACCGATCGCGCCGCCACGTTGATGCTGACCATCCACCATCTGGCGGTTGACGAGATGTCGTGGAGCGTTCTGCTCGCTGATCTCGAAACGCTGTGCGACCAGCTTGCCGCCGGCGCGACTCCGATGCTGCCGCCGAAGACCACGTCGTTCAAGTATTGGGC
>JALDXK010000226.1:0-8550 GCA_032155105.1 Acidobacteriota bacterium | reverse complement strand
CCGACGGGGCGGTCACCAGCGGCAGGTCGAAGCCCAGCATCAAGCGCGACCCTTCGGGTAGCGCGAGCAGCCGGTTGGTCACGACCTCCGCGGTTTCGCGAATCACTTCCTGTCCACACTTCCGGCAAATGGTGCGGCCGACGCGCGCGTAGAGCAGGCGCATGTAGTCGTGAATCTCGGTGACGGTGCCGACCGTGGAGCGCGGGTTCCTGACGCTGTTCTTCTGACGGATCGCGATGGACGGGCAGATGCCGTCGATGCGATCGACGTCAGGCTTCTCCATGCGCTCGAGAAACTGCCGGGCGTAGGCCGACAGCGATTCCACGTAGCGCCGCTGCCCTTCCGCGTAGATCGTGTCGAAGGCGAGCGAAGACTTGCCGGATCCGCTAACGCCTGTAAACACGATCAGCTGTCCAGCTGGCAGCGTCAGATCGACGTTCTTGAGGTTGTGCGTCCGCGCACCGCGGATGACGAGCGTCGAGGTGTCCACTGCGGTCACTTTCTTGGGGTCCGTAAACTGTCGATTTTACCAGTGATCGGCCGCCAGCGCACACCCAACATGCCGCGAGTGCAAATCCCCAACATCACCGCGGAACCACACGATCGCGAATGGCCGTGGCGTCCGCAGTTTCTTCGGTTGAAACTTTTCCGCTCAATTGACAAAATAATTTGTCTATTGTCTAATCCCGCTCGTGGCGATGCCCGCGGCACCGGTCGGCGTGATTCGGGACGCCCCCAAAGCGGGGATGTTGCTCAAACCCTTGCGGCGCGAGATCCTCGCGCACGCCAGGACGCCGGTCTCCGCCGCCGGGATTGCCGCCGCCATGAAGCGGCCACGGCAGGTCATCAACTACCACGTGCGCGAACTGGCGAGGGCCGGCTTCCTGCGCCGCGCCGGGCGGGCCCGCAAGCGCGGGCTCGTCGAGCAGCGCTACGTCGTCAGCGCCCAAGCGTTCGTGCTCGCGCCCGAAGTGCTCGGCCACCTGGACGCCTCCGCGCAGTCCGCGATTACCGACAAGGCGAGCGCGTCGTACCTGTTGATGGTCACCACGCGGCTCCAGCGGGAGTTGAGCGAGGCGTGGCGCAAGGCCGACGCCGCCGGCACGCCGCTGCCGCTCTTGTCGCTCGATACGGAATTCGGCTTCGCCTCACCTGCCGATCGGACGCGGTTTGCCAACGCGCTCACCCAGGCCATCACGCGCGTCGTCGCCGAACACACCACCTCTCCCGCACGGGCCGGCGACCCTTCGACTTCGCTCAGGGCAGGTGGCCGCTTTCGGCTCGTGCTTGGGTGCTATCCAAATGACACGTAAACATCACGGCCGTGTGATCGACACCTCCGTTCGCCTGAACACCACGCCCATGAAGGCCTGGGAAGCGTGGGCGGACCCGCAGCAGATCGCCAACTGGTTCGTCGATCGCGCCTCTGGAGAAGCCAAGCCGGGCGGGACGATGAAGTGGTTCTTCGATGCGTTCAACTACGCACTGGACATCCCGATCGTCGAGGCCGAGCCAGGCCGCACGTTCGTGACCGGCGGCGGCCCGCAACCGGGACCCGACGGCCTGCCGTACTTGATGGAGATCACCATCGAGAAAGACGGCGACGCGACGGTAATGAACCTGGTGAACTCGGGCTTCTCAGAGAGACCCGAGAAGGACGGGTCGTTTCGCGATACCGAATCGGGATGGAAGTGCGCGCTGGCGACGATGAAGGTCTGGCTCGAGCGCTATCCGGACCTCCGCCGCCGCCGCACGATCCTGATGCGTCCGGCGCCGCACACGCCAGCACGCCTGCATTCCCTCTACGCGACCGCGGAAGGACGAGGTCAATGGCTCGGGCCCGAGATCCCCTTCGACGGCGATATTCTCGCCGACACCGGCACCGAAGTGCTCCTCGACTGGCCGGCTGAGCGCGCTGCGCTTGGATTGAAATCGTTCGGGATGGGACCACAGCAGATGGTTGCGCTCGACCTGTCGCAATGGTCGGAGTCGGGCGCTGAGATCACGGACGCATCGAGAGCGCGCCTGGAACGCGCCCTCGATCGTCTGCTCGCGTTGATCTAGCGCGCGCTGGTCGTGGTGGCGGTGAACGGCTTCCCTTTCCAGAAGCTGTTCAACGTCGCCTGCCGTTCAGCCGCGCGGGCCTTGTTGCCGGCCGCACTGTGCGCCTTGATGGCGCCCATCAGCGATCGGGCGCGGTTCGGCATCCGCAGAAGGCTGGTTTCAAACGCCTCGGCCGCTTCCTTCGGCTTGCCGGCCTGTAGCAGCACCTCGCCGAGTAATTCATGCGACGGCTTGATTGGGTCGGCCGCGCCGTTCGGCGGACGCATGCTCTCTTCGATCTGCGCCGCTTCGTTCAAGAGCGCGATGGCCTGATCGGCCTGGCCCTTCTGCTGCGCGATCAGCGCCTGCAGTTCCTTGTGCATCACGCGAACGTTCTTCCCCGCGTCCGAATTGGCACCGGCGGCGGGCGCAGGAGCGGCGGCGGCCGGAGCCGCGCCGTGCTCGGCGTGCGGATTGGCCGACGCCGCGGCGCCGCCGGGCGCGGCTTTCGCCTTCGCGGCGAGCAGCGCTTCCATCTTCTCGGCCGTGGCCATGTCGCCGGTCTTCACCGCGCTGAAACCGTTGGCGAGGATGGTTTCATTCGTCGCGCCCTCGGCGACCGGCTGCACCTTCCACTCTTCGGTCTCGATGATGTAGCGGGCGCGCACGAGCGAGAGGGCGCCGATGGCACGCTGGTTCTTGGTGGTGTCGGCCATCCACTCGAAGGCCTGGATGCGCTCGCGGGCACCAGCGTAGTCGCCGAGCTGCAGGAAGCCATACTGGCCCCAATCGCCCGAGTGCGCCATGTCGCCGGGCGTGTCACCGGGCTGCCACAGTTCCTTCCCAACGTTGTACGCGCGGATGTTCTGATTCGCCACCTCGTTCCACATGCCGTGCTGGATGAAGATGTGTGTGGGCATATGGACGGCGTGCGACACCGCCGGGACGATTTTGGCGTAGACCTGCGCGGCTTCGAGCGCGAGCGGCGCGTGCACCGGATCGTCGAAGGCGTGGATGATGTAATGCACGGCGCCGGGGTGATTCGGGTTGCGCTTGAAGACGTCCATCGCCAAGGCGCCGGCCTTGACGTTCATGCGCGAGGTGCGGTCGTCCACCGCGCTTGCGCCGCTGAGGATCGAGAGCGCGTAGAAGGTCTTCACCTCATCGTCGTTCGGGAACTGCTTGTAGAGGTGCTCCATCGCATTCATGTAAGCGATGCGGCGCTGCCGCGAGTCGCCTTCGCCCCAGAGGTCCTCCACCGCATTCATGAACCCCTTCTCGCGATCGGTCGGCGCCTTTGCGACCCGGGCCGCGCGATCGGCCCCGAGCCGCGCCAGGACCGCGCGCGGTTCCTTGAAGTCCATCTGCGAGTTCAGCGGGTGGTTGTAGCTCAGCGACTCGCCCCAATACGCCAGCGCGAAACCAGGTTCGGCCTTTTGCGCGAGTTGGAACTCGGCTATCGCCTGCTTCCAGCCGAAGCTGTGGAGGATGGCAACGCCGCGCAAGAAGTGACGCTGCGCTTCAGGTTTGGCTGATGTTGGGAAAGACAGGTTGCCGACGTTTTCGAGCTGAGCGGCGGCGGGGGCAACCAGAGAGAGGGCGACTACGGCGCAACACAACCAAGAGCGCATACGAACCTCCGGCGCAATTCTATCTCTTTTTCGTCAGCTGATCGACGCGTTCGGCGCGCACGGTCAGGGCGGCGCGCACCGCGGCACGCACGTGATCGAGCGGCGCGGCCTCGGCGAGGCGGCGCCAGGCGTGCGCGCGTGGTTTCGTCCGCACGCCGCGGGCGAGCCCGAGGTCGGCGAGCGCCTGGATCGCCTCGTCGCGCCACAGCAGGCACGCGATCGAATACGGGTCGGGTGAGGGATTGCGTCCGGCGGGGCGAACGACCCGCAACGCCAACTGGCCCGGCGCCTGGACAATGCGGATGAGTCCCCACCAGGCGGGTGCGCGCGCCGCCTCGAGCGTCTTCTCCGTGGCGACGAGCCACGCGCGGTCAACGACTTTCGAATACACCCGCCGCTGCTTCGGCCACCGCGCCAAGGTGTCGGCCGGGCTCTTGATCTCGAAGCCGGCAAGCTCTCCGTTGACTGCGGCGACGTCGATGCGGACGTCTCCCTGGCAGAGGCCCAGTTCGTCGAGCACGACCGTGTCGGCATCAATCAGGCTCGCCACGAGGTGTCGCTTGAGCAGCTCCCGGACCTCGCGATCGCCGGCCGGCTTCGCCGACACGCGCGGACACAACGAAATGGGAGCAACAACCGACATCTCTCTCTTTGTCGTCAGATACGCCGGCTGCCGTTAGCGCGCCTTCGCGGGCAGGGGACACACCTGCCCGTGTAGCGGCGCTGCGCGACTTAGAGGCCGCCAAGGTCGATCGCGCCGGCGCCGGTCACCGACCGTCGGAGGTAATCGATCTGTCCCAAGTGATAGTTGAGATGGCCGTTCAAGTGAATAAGGAACTGTCGTGTTGCGATCGGCTTGCCGTAGAACGGCTCGGGATACGTCGCATCCAACTGTCCTGCCGACAACGACGCGATCACGCGCGGCACCATTTCCTGCACTGATTCGAGCCTCGCGACGAGCTCTGACTGCGGCACGTCACGCGTGCTGAATTCGAGCGGCCGCTGGCGCATGTACGCGATCTTGCCAAGCTGCCGGCCGATGTACTCGCGCAGGTTGCCTTCGAGATGCAACGCGAGTGTGCCGGCAGCGTTCGTCACGCCAGGGATGGTCTGCCACACCGACGTGGAATCCGGAAACGCACGCAGCTCCTGCACCACGCGAGTGATGTCGCGCGCATAAAGCGCTGCCAGTTCGGGAGACAGCATCCGTGAATTATGTGTGAAAAACCATCCGCGCCGACCTTGCAGCGACGGCGAACCTAGGACGCCGCCGCTGCAAGGTGGTTAGACGATCACAGAGGCCCGCGACCCCCACGGACCAGTGATGGCGAACGTGACGCCTGGGGCGCCCTCGAGGCGGCTGAACCGCGCCCCGCCCTTCGCGGCTCCTTGAGCGAAACAGGACTGCGTGGCTGCCGTCGGGTCGTCGATACGCACCCACCTGACGTCTCACTTCGAGCCAATCGGCAAGCCCACACCGAGATTAAGGTGGGGGCTGTTGCGCACGGCGAGCATGTACAGCCGGCCACCCTGCTCCAGGCGTCCGCGTCGAAACGGCACGAACTTGTAAAAGCCGCAGTTGTCTTCCGTCTGGTAGACGTTCCAGGACCTGGGATCGACCATGGCGGCTCGGCGTGGTATCCCCGCGTTCGGGGCCGACGTCGAAATTCCACCCGTGTCCGGCCGCACCGGTTTCCTCGTTCGTGAGCCACGTGCCCCAAGGCGTCACACCGCCCGCGCAGTTCCTTAACGTGCCGGCGAGACTCGACCAGACTTGAAGCCATTCGCCTCTTCTCGTGTCGAAGACCATCCTCACGAACGAGAAGGTGAGACTGCGGGCCGGACATGTAGGAGGGTTGAACTCCCGGTGTCGAAATTGAAAACAAGTGATGACGGAGCGACGATGCCTTGCGCATTGCCGAGCTTCGCTGGACCACTTTCAAGGAAGTCGAAGGCTATAGATCAGGCGCGTGAGCGATGCTCGAATCGAAGCGGATGTCCGGAGTGATCACGACAGCTATTCTGCGCGCTAGCTCTGCAATTCAAGGTGAAACCATCGCGAGCTGCGTATCACTGCACAGCAACCGTGACCGGCATTGCAGCGAGTGTCGCCGTGGAAATTTTTGACGCCGGCAGCCCGTCATCCTCGCCACCGCCAGCCACGTCAAAGATGCCCCAGATGCCCAACGGCTTCGCCGTCGTCAGGCAGTAGCCGACAACCGCCGGCAGATCCGACGCTTCGAGCGTTATATCTACACACGCGTGGACACCCGTCCGACTCTGTCCGTACGTCAGTTCCAGGTAGGTGCGCTCCCAGCTGGACATCAGCCGGACCTGGGTGATCGCCCGCTTCGGGCCGAGTTGGCTTGCGGCCTTGATGAGGGCTTCGACATCACCCGTGAAGGCGATCCGGCCGGTCTTCACGACACGGGTCTCATTCGTGGCGGGGCTCCACGTCTTGCGCATCGCAAATCTGACAACAGAGTGTTTCGTATCGGTGTTCACGTTGGTCCTCACCGATCGTAGTCATGCAGTGCCATGCGCGTCGTTGCGGTAGCGCAATCTTGGGCCTGAGAAAAATACGCGGTTCAGCCGGCTCCACTCGGTATGAGGAGACGCGGTGGGCACACGGCTGTGCAATGGGGGACACGTCTCGCAGGCTACTGGACAAAGAATCGACGAATGGCTGGGAAATTGGAGCCGGCGATCCGGATTGAACGGACGACCTGCTGATTACGAATTCTTTCAAAAAGCTACCCACTAAAACGCACTCGCCGCCTTTTCTCTCTCACATAGGCCTATCTGTGCTACCTTTGGCGCGCACTTAGCTACCACCAAACGCACCCGTGTGGTAGCTATTTGGTAGTTTGGTAGCTAGGAATCACAGATGGCCAAATCGGTAGTTCGTCTCAATCAGCGCGACATCGACGCGCTACAACCGCAGGCCGGCGCGCAATACGTGGCCTGGGATGCGACCGTGCCGGGCTTCGGCGTGCGGGTGTCGCCCGCCGGCACCAAGACCTTTGTCCTGAAGTACCGCCTGAAGTCCGGCCGCGTGCGCTGGAAGACGATCGGCCGCGTGAGTGACCTGACGCTGGCGGAGGCTCGCGGCCATGCCACCGACGACCGCGGCACCGTGGCGCGCGGCAAAGATCCTCTGGCGGAGAATGATCGTGTCCGCGGCGCCGCGACCGTGACCGAGACGGCCAAGCGGTTCCTGAGCGAGTACGTAGTCGATCGGGCGCCGTCTACGCTGCGGTCGTACAAGCAAACTATCGACTCCTACATCCGGCCGTGGCTCGGCGCAATTCCCCTGATCGATTTGAGCCACGCCGACGTGGAGAAGTTGCACCACCGGCTCCGCGGCACGCCATACGCAGCGAATCGCGCCGTGGCCGTCCTATCGAAGATGTGTTCGTGGGCGAAGATTCAGCCGAACCCCTGCAAGGGCATCGACCTGCACGCCGAGAAGAAGCGCAGTCGGTATCTCAGCCCCGACGAATACGCGAAGATCGGCAAGGCGTTGCGAGACGGCCGCAAGACGGGCGCATATGCGTCGGCGGCGCTCACCGGGATCGAGTTGCTGCTACTCAGCGGGTGCCGGCCGAACGAGATCGCTAGTCTGCAATGGAGCTTTATTGACTTGGAGCGCGGCGTCATCCAGCTGCCGGAGTCGAAGACCGGGGCCAAGCCGGTGTTTCTCTCGGCGCCAGCGATCAAGTTGCTGAAGAAGTGGCCGAAGTTCGCGGAGTCGGAGTACGTGTTCCCTGGCAACGGCCGCCGCCAGAAGGGCGAGCACATGCACGCCAGCACGTTGACGCACACGTTCCAAGCACTGCGTGAGGCAGCCGGGCTCGATGATGACCTACGGCTGTACGACGCCTGCCGCCACTCCTACGCCAGCGTAGCCATCAGCGACCACGGCATGAGCCTGGCGCAGATTGGCGAACAGCTCGGCCACTCGCAGGCGCAGACGACAAAGCGGTACGCGCACTTGCACGACACCACCGGGCGCCAGAACGCCAACGCGATCGGCGGTACCATCTCGGCTGCGCTGAAGCGGCGTGTTCGCTGATCGGCACACGCGCGGCTTGACGCCGGACAGCTCTTGCCGTCTTTGCCGGTGACGCGGGAGGGAAGGTGGCAAGTGCTTGCCACCTTTGGCTTCTCCTGCTGCACGAACTGATAGGAGCAGCCGATCTGCTCAGCGAGCATGTGCATGCTCTTCTCCGGCCACGTCTGCAACGCCAGCAGAATCGCGTGCTTCTTGTCGGCCGTAGTCAGCCTGCGCCCGTTCTTGTTATTCGCCGCCAACGCGAACACATGAACTTCGACAGCTACCAGCTGATGACGGGGTAATTGTTCACCGCGAAGAACGATCGTCCTTTCACCGCGCTGACCAATTCCCACAAAGACCGCAGGCCACACTCTCTGATGAGTGCCGACCTTTTCTCTGGCTAGAGCGGTTTCCTGATCGATCTGTCTTCGCTTTTTCTACGTCGCCCACCAAAAAGGCGTCCGGTCTTTTCGACTTTTTGCCTTTACGATCATCTGTAGACACTCCCACTCGCACAGGAGACGCATGACAGCAAACGCAACCAGTTACGCACTCGTCCGCACCGAGGATGAGGCCGCCGAAAGGATTCTCAGTAATCGCCGCACGATGGCGCGGTGGCGCTCCCAAGGCGTCGGACCCAAGTTCATCAAGATCGGGAGACGTGTCTGCTATCGAGATAGCGACCTCGAGGCGTGGCTCGACAGACAGACCCGAACATCCACCGCGCAGAACCGCGACCGCCGCTAAAAACAGTGTCCAGAATTCCAAGTCGAAGGCGGCTCGGGGTGTTCGAAGATCCGACGGCATCTAGAGTTGAGG
>JALDXK010000225.1:0-8553 GCA_032155105.1 Acidobacteriota bacterium | reverse complement strand
CCATCAGCAACTCGGTGACGTCGCGGCCCGCGTGGAAGTTCAGCTCGGGCTGGACGCCGTCGAGAAACCAGCGCGTGAACGCGCGGTTCTCATTCTCATAGCCGTACTCCGCAGCCTCGTTGCCGACGATCGGCATCAGGCCCTGCTCGGCGGTCTGCTTTTCGAGCAGATCCTCGCCGGCCTGTTGTGCTTCGAGCCGGCGAGAGAAGAACACCTTGGCGCCGCCGTCGAGCGTGCTCACTTGCATCGAGTACTCCGGCCCGAGCAACTCCATCGACAACCGCAGGCCGGCGCCGACGAAACTCCACGACGTGGTGGCTTCGACGACGAGCGGCGTGCCGGCTTCGTCGACGTAATTTACCGTGGCGCGCGCGAAGTCCTCGGCCGGCCGCCTCGCATAATCAACCTTGTCGCTCATGGTGCCGCGCAGCTGCGAGGCGTACTCGGGCCGCGACCATTTCAGGTACCCGATCTGCGCCGACACCTTGACGGGCGTAATGCTGTTTCTCGGCGCGCCGGGCTTGGTCAGCAAGTGCCGGCCCACTTCGAGGCTGTGGCACATCATGTCGTTGAGTACGCCGCCACCCTGCAGATCGCCCTGCCAGAACCACGGCATGTGCGGGCCGCCATGTTCTTCGGCAGCGCGGGCGAGATACGGGCGTCCGGCCGCGGCGGCGCCGCGCGCCCACACGATCTGCCTGCCGCGCTCGAGGCTGGGTTGGAACAGCTGGTTCTCGAGATAGCCGTGCAGGACGCCGGCTTCCTCGATGAGTTCTACCATGCGTTTGGCTTCCGCGGCATTGCGGGCCAGCGGCTTCTCGCAGGCGATGGCGCGGAGCGTCGCGCCCTTCTTGATCGCGGCGACGATCCGTTCCATGTTCTCGACACGGGCGAAGTTCGGGCCGCAGATCCAGATGCAGTTGATGTCCTGGTCAGCGGCCATGTCCTCAATCGATCCGTAGGCGCGCGCGTCGCCGACACGCAGCGATCGTGCGAGCGCCGCCGCGTCTTCAGCGTTGGCGCGATTCGGACTGTAGATGCCGCGGATGTCGGCGTCGCGCACCGCCTCCCACGATCGAATGTGAAAGCGGGTCATGAACCCGCTGCCAATGAAACCGACGCCCAGCCTGCCCGCCATTCAATGCACTATAGTGCAGCAGACACGCCCCTCTCCATCCACACCTATGACCGCTGCGAACACGCGCCTCGCCGTGATGATGTTCCTCGAGTACCTCATCTGGGGATCCTGGCTGCCCCTGCTGGCCCTCTATCTCGGCGGCGTGCTCGGCTTTTCGGGCGGCGAGATTGGATGGATCTTCGCCACCCAGGCGATCGCGTGCCTGGCCGGGTTGTATTTCGGCGGCCAGATCGCCGATCGCATGTTCTCCACCGAGAAACTGCTCGCGGTGCTGCACCTGGTCGGCGGCCTCGCGATGTTTGCGCTCGCCTACCAGACGACCTTCTGGTCGTTCTTCATCGTGATGCTGATCTACCAGCTCGCCTACATGCCAACGATGTCGCTGACCAACGCGGTGTGCTTTCACCATGTGAAGGATCCGCAGCACGACTTCGGCAAGATCCGGTTGTGGGGAACGATTGGCTGGATCGCGGCCAGTTGGCCGTTCGTCTTCATTCTTGCCGGCAAGACCGGCGCCGACCTGAACGCGGCGCTGTCGAGCATCTTCACCGTCGCTGGTATCGCCTCGATGGCCCTCGCGGCCTTCTCGCTGACGCTGCCGCACACGCCACCGGCGAAGAGCGAGGGCGGCGCGAGCGCGCCGATGAAGGCCCTCGCGCTGCTGCGCGATCCGGTGATGCTGGTGTTGTTCGTGGCCACGCTGATGGACGCGCTCGTCCACCAGTGCTACTTCCAGTGGACGAGTCCGTTCCTGCAGCAGGCCGGCCTCGCTGAGAACTGGATCATGCCGGCGATGAGCGTCGGCCAGATCGCGGAGATCGCGTCGATGGCGGCGCTCGGCTGGGCGCTGGCCCGCCTCGGCTGGACCTGGACGATGACCATCGGCATCCTCGCACATGCAGCGAGGTTCTTCGTCTTCGCGATCGGCGATCCGCTGTGGCTGATGGTGGCCATCAACGTCGTCCATGGCATGTGTTACGCGTTCTTCTTCGCGGCGGTCTACATCTTCGTAGACGAGCGCTGCCCGCGAGACGCGCGCGCCAGTGCGCAGGGACTGTTCAACCTGGTGATTCTCGGGATCGGTCCGTTCTTCGGAAGCCTGCTGTGGGGCTGGCTCGGCGCCGTGTTCCGCACGCCTGCAGGCACCGTGGACTTCTCACGCCTGTTCCTCGCGCCGGCGTTTCTCGGCCTCGCCGCCGCGTTGCTGATGATGGCCGCCTTCCGGCCGCAGAAGGCGCAGGTTCACTAACCAGCGCAGATCCACTTGGGAGGTTGCATGCTGATCGCTCACATCGCCGTGATCATCGCAGTGCTGTTACCGTCGCTTGCCACCGCGCAGCCAAGCGCCCCCGTGGTCACGAAGACCGACGTGATCTACGGCCGTGTGGAAGGGTCGGCGCTGCTCGCCAATATCGCGTACCCGGATGGGCCGGCGCTGAAGCCGGCAGTTATTTCTGTGCACGGCGGCCGATGGCGCGCCGGCAATCGCGCCGACGCGAGCAGCATCAAGGTCACGCAGTGGGCGGAGTTCGGCTACTTCGCCATGTCGATCGACTACCGGCTGGTCGGCGGATCACCGGCGCCAGCGCCCTACCTCGACATGCTGTGCGCGATTCGATGGCTCCACGCGCACGCCGACGAATATCGCATCGATCCCGAGCGCGTCTACCTGATCGGGCAGTCGGCCGGCGGGCAAATGGTGTCGCTGATGGCCGTGGCCGGTGAGGCCGGCTTCCCTCGCGTCGGCGGCTGGGAAAAGGCGCGCAGCGACGTCCGGGCGGTGATCAGCGTTGCCGCGACCTATGAGTTGAACTCGTTGTCGTGGGGCAACCTCTGGACACCGGTCTCCGGCGATGTGCAAGAGGCGCGGCGGCTCGCGTCGCCGATCACGCACGTCGGTCCGACGACGAAACCGTTACTCATCATTCATTCGGATGACGACAAGTCGGTGCCGGTCCAGCAGGCCAACGACATGGCCGCGAAACTCAAGGCCAGCGGCGTGCATCACCGGTACGTGCATTACACGGATCGCGGGCACATGGGCATCACCGATGACGTGATCAAGGAGGCGCGCGCGTTCATTGCCGAGGTTGAGCAGAAAAAATAACTCTGCGCTTTCCACCTTCGCGCTGCGCGCTATGGTGGACAGGTCTGCGGCCCTGGTTAGTTGGCTCTGTGCTTTCTGCGGCCCTAATCAGCGCCTAGCGCTTCGGAGGGGCGAATCGACAACGCACGCCGCGCCGGGAGCCAGCACGCCACGCCGCCGGCGATCGCGAGCGTCAGGAAGATCGTTGTCGGCATCCACACGCCAGGCGCGGGAATGCTGATCAGGATCACCGAGCGCATCTGCACCAGGACCAGCCCAAGACCGCTGCCGAGAACGCCGCCAATCGCCAGATAGACAAGGGCGCCGCCCGTGATCGCCCGCAACACCTGGCGGCGCGTCGCGCCAAGCGCCATGCGGATCCCGATCTCACGCGTCCGCCGGGTCACCATGAACGACAGCAGCGCGTAGATGCCGACGATCGACAGCATCAAGGCCATGCCGCCCATCGCCGTCAGCGCCACCGCGATGCCAGACAGGAACACGCGCTCCTCGCGTCCGGCGTCCTCGAGCGTGCGAATCTCCTCCAACTGAAGGTCCTGATCCACATTCGCCGCGGCGGCGCGTAACGGCGCCACCAGCGTCAGCGGATCCGCGGTGGTGCGAATGGCGAGGTAATACAAGGTCTCGTCTCGCACGGGGAAGTAGAAACCGCCGGCGAGCGCCGGATCGCCCACGCTCAGGCCGAGGTCCGGCACCACGCCGACGATCTCGCGCCACGGCTCTTCCGGACGCCCGGCCGTCGTCGCCTCGATGCGAATGCGACGTCCGATCGCGTTGCGTCCGCCGAGGAACCGGCGCGCGAAGGGCTCGTTGACGACGGCCACCGGTGCCGCGCCTTCAACGAAATCACCGGCCGTCAACAGACGTCCCGCTATCGGCCGGGCCCCGATCGCTTCGAGATACCCATTGGCCACGGCATGCGAAGGCGCCGGCTGGGCCGCATGGCGTTCCTCATCACCGACCGGTTCAACGGCCGTGGGGAGCGGCGGTGGATACAGGCGCGGCAGCTTCGTCCCGGTGCCGGCAGCCACCACTCCGGGAAGCTGGGAGGCGGCAACCGCGATCTTCTCCCGGAGCTCATTCGAAGGCACGCGGCCCAGATGAGCCGTCAACACCTGGTTCTTTGGCAGCGCCGGCACGTCGTCGATGTACGACTCGAACGCCCGTGCCATGGTGACCGCGCCATTCAACAACGCGACCGACAACGCGATCTCGACCACCAGCAGCACCGCGCCAACGCGTCCAAACCCGCCGGCGGCAAAGCCACGGCCCGCCTGGAGCGACTGGCGGAGATCATGACGCGTCACGCGTAGCGCGGGCCACAGGCCACTGATCACGCCGACCAGCAGCGTGAGGAACACGACGAACGCCACGATCCGTGGGTTGGGCTCGAGCGTGATCCAGAACGGCCAGCCCTCGAGCGAATTCCTGATGTAATTGAGCGCAGCGGACGCGGCCACCAGCCCGATCCCTGCGGCGATGGCGCCGAGTACCAGCGTTTCGAAGAACAGCTGACCGACGACGCGCGTTCTCGCGGCACCGAGGGCGGTCCTGACCGCCAGTTCGGCCGCGCGCGACCAGGTGCGCGCGAAGATCAACGTCGCCACGTTGCTTGCAACGACGAGCAGCAGCATCACCACGACGAACACCATCGCCGACATCACCAGCCCCGTGTCGTCCGAGTCTCCGGTGAACCGGACGACGAGCAGGCGCGCGATCTCATCCGCCGATCCGGGTGCCGACGACTGATTCGACAACTGATTCGACAGCTGGTTCAACTCGGTCGTGGCCGCCGTGAACGTAGCCCCCGGCGCGAGCACACCGAATACGCGAAGCCCCGGCGCGCCGCCAAGCGTCAGCTCGTCAAGCGGCAGCCACAACTCGCCCGAGCCGGGAAACTCGAAGCTGTCGGGCATGATGCCGACCACGGTGGTGGGCTGTCCGCCGATCGTCAGCTGGCGCCCGATCGTGGCGGGATCGGCTTCGTAGTGACGCCGCCACAAGCTCTCCCGGATCACCACCACGCGTTCTGCACCCGGCTCGCCGTCTGCGGGAATCAAGGTGCGGCCGGCCACGGGAACGGCATCGAGCCAGCGCATCGATCGCGGTGTGATCGAGGCGCCGCGAACGGATTCGACGTCGCCGGGACCGTGCGTCACGTTGAACGGACGCACGCCGACCGCGCCGACGTGCTCGAGCGTCGCCGCCCGATCGCGGAAGGCGTGGTAACGCTCGAGGTCGAGATCGATCCGCCCGCCATCGCGATTGAGCACGTAGAGGCGTGCGAAACGCTCGCCGGCCTGGTACGGAAGGGCGCTGTTGATCAGCTCGTCCCAGAACGTGAAGGCCATCGTAGCGAAGCAGATGCCAGTGGCCAGCGCGAGGACGATGGTGGCCGAGAGGATAGGCTGCTTGACGATCAGGCGCAGGGCCAGGCGGACCTCGCCCATCGAGACGATGTGTTTCATCCCTGTCTTCTACGAATCGGCCCGGCCAGGCGTTCCCCTCGGCCCCTGGGACTACAGGCGCCCTTCAGAGGGCAATGCGAATCGCCGGCTTTCTTCCCGAATCCGCACGCGTTCATCATGCCAAGGTGGCAGATCGAAAAGTCGAACTTGACCGGATCGATCGGGTCGATTTCGCGTAGCGCAGCCGTGATGTCGGCCGCCATCCGCCACCCAGGGCTCTTGAGCGTCGTCAAACGCAGACACTGCCCGACGCGAATCACGTGGGTGTCGAGCGGCACGATCAGCTGACCGGGACGCACCTTCGACCACACGCCGAGATCGACGCGATCGTGGCGAACCATCCACCTCAGAAACAGGTTCAGGCGCTTGCAGGCGCCACCGGATGACGGCCGTGAAAAGAAATACGCGACGCCGGGTTTCGGCTTCGTGCGGCCGTAGATCGACGTGAGATCCATCGCGAGCGCGCGCGTGGAAAACGATTGCAGGCCCGCCGAAATATCGAGCGCATCGGCCGGGAGACCTTCCGCGAAGAACGCCTCGAGCGAGCCGCTCTCCGCGACCATTTGGTGAAGGACCCAGACCAGCGCCGCGAAATCGCGCCCATTGGTCCAGCGATGCACGAGATGATCGAAGCACGCGCGATCGCGCGACGGATCGAACCCGCGCACGAACGCCGCCGGTGACGGCCCCATCACGGCGAGCATGCCCTCGATCGAGTTCAGGACGCTCTGGACACGGCCAAACGCCAGCGCCGCCGAGATGAATGCGACCACTTCCCGGTCGCCGGCCGCCGCAAACCGGTGCGCGAACCACACCGGGTCGGCAGTCGCGTGCGCGGCATTGAATTCGGCGTACAGCGTGTCCAATGCCGGCCGCAGCATGACGCTCGATTTATTGCTGATCAGCCTGCTCACGCTCTTTTCTCGAGCTTACCTGCTGCCGGTGCCGGCTATTAGAAAGCCGTGATCGGCACGCCGGCCGCGCACATCGGGCACGACGCCGCCGGATAATTCGGCGGCGCCTTGTACTCCACCAGCGACACGTTCGGCACCTCGAGGCAGACGCACGCCTCGCAGCGGTCGATGATCTGCATGGTGCCGATGACCGTGCCGCTGGCCTGCGCCACGAGATCCGCGCACTGCTTGAACGTGGTGCCGGTGTTGCGGACATCGTCGACGATCAGCACCCGCTTGCCCTTGAGCCGCGCGGCGTAGAACGGACTGAGCACCTCGCGATCGCCGTCGTGACCGAACGGCGCGAACGAATACGCCGGATGGGTCATCGGCCGGCGTCCGTCGAGCAGCCCCGCCACCGTGTGCGCGAGCAACGCCCCGCCCGTGGCCGGACCGGCCACCACCTCGGTCTGCTCGATGAAGTCCACCGGCATGACGTCGATGAGATCCTGCGCGACGCGCCAGATGGTCGACGGCCACTGGAACAACTGGTGCGGATTCAGGTACAGCTTGCCGTGGAAGCCGTTGCCGTAATCGAAGTGCCCTTCCATCACCACTTCGAAGCGGCGCATGTCGTCGAGCGCGCGAGCGCGGACCTGATCGTGACGTGCGTTGCCAGTCAGTTGAGCCATCGTGCTCCCTATCGGGCGGGACTAAAGTCCCGCCCCTACATTCCCGTCCTACCGTCCCGACCCTACATTCAATGCGGGGTTTGAATACACCATTTTGCCGCCGACGATGGTCGCGGCCACGCCGCCCTTGAACGACCAGCCGTGATACGGCGTGTTCTTCGACTTGCTGATCAACTTCGTGCGATCGATCGTCACCGGCAGGTCGGGGGCGAGAATCGTGATGTCGGCGACGGCGCCCGGGGCCAGCGAGCCGCCGGGCACGTGCAGGATCCGCGCCGGGTTCACCGACATCAGCTCCACCATGCGGGCCAGGCTGATCAGGCCGGTGTGCACGAGCCGGTCGAGCGTGATCGACACGGCCGTCTCGAGCCCGACGATGCCGAACGGCGCGCGATCGAACTCGACGTTCTTCTCGTCGTAATGATGCGGCGCATGATCGGTGGCAATCACGTCCACCGTGCCGTCGACGATGCCGGCGATCATCGCATCGCGATCGCGCGCTTCGCGCAGCGGCGGATTCATCTTGGTGTTGGTGTCGTAGGCGATTGGCGCCGCGAGCAGGTCGTCGGCCAGCGTGAAGTGATGCGGGCAGACCTCGCACGTCACCTTGACGCCGCGGCTCTTGCCCTGCCGCACCGCCTCGATCGTCGTCCAGGCGCTCATGTGCGCGATGTGCACGTGGCCGCCGGTCATTTCCGCCAGCAGGATGTCGCGGCCGGCGGTGATCGCCTCGGCCACCCCGGGAATGCCGCGCAGCCCGAGCGACGCGGCCACCGCGCCCTCGTGCGCGACGCCGTCGCCCTTCAGCGACGGATCCTCGCAGTGCTCGATCATCGGCATGTCGAACATGCTGGTGTACTCGAGCGCGCGCCGGGCGAGAATCGCGGTCGCCACCGGCAGCCCGTCGTCGGTGACGGCGACGCACCCCGCGTCCTTGAGCTCGGCGATGTCGGCCAGCTCCTCGCCCTTCTGCCCGCGCGACACCGCGCCGATCGGATAGACGCGCGCCAGGCCCGCTTCGGCCGCCTTCTGGAGAATCAGCTTCGTCACGCCGGCGTTGTCGTTCACCGGCTTGGTGTTCGGCATGCACGCCACGGCAGTGAAGCCACCCGCGACGGCGGACGCCGCGCCCGTGGCGACCGTCTCCTTGTGTTCCTGGCCCGGCTCGCGCAGGTGCACGTGCATGTCGATGAAGCCCGGACACACCACGGCGCCCGACGGCAGGTTGAACACCTCCGCACCATTGGCATCGAGG
>JALDXK010000224.1:0-8700 GCA_032155105.1 Acidobacteriota bacterium | reverse complement strand
TCTTTGAAGAAAGCGATCTGCCGGGCCAGGCCGCGCCGGTGGCGATCATCGACCAGAAGTTCGCCGACCGCTTCTGGCCCGAAGGCGCCATCGGCAAGCAGGTCTGGTTCAATCCGAAACAGAAGATCACGATCGTCGGCGTGGTCGGGACCGTGAAGCAGTATGGCCTCGACATCGACGGCCGCATCGTCGTCTATCGGCCGAGCGCGTTTGCGTCCTGGCACGTGGCGAGGACCACGGGCGATCCCGCGAGCGTCGGCGCGGCTCTGGCGCGAAAAATCCGCGAGCTCGATCCCACGATCACGGTCGGGGACATACAAACGATGACGGAGCGGATGGGAACGTCGATGGCGCGCCAGCGCTTTTCCACGGTGATGCTGGGTGCGTTCGCCGCGTTCGCGCTGGTCCTCGCCGTCGTTGGCGTGTACGGCGTAATGTCGCATCTGGTCGCGCAGGGCGCTCACGACATCGGCGTCCGCATGGCGCTTGGCGCCGAACGCCGCCGCATTCTGACGATGGTGCTGCGTCAAGGCATGGAACTAGCCGTCGCGGGGATCGTGCTCGGCCTCATCGGCGCGTTTGCGCTGACCCGGGTCATGGCCGGCTTGCTCTTCAACGTGAGCACGATGGACATCGCGACGTTCACGGTCGTGCCGTTGGCGTTGGCCTTGACGGCGGCCATGGCAGTCATCATTCCCGCGATGCGGGCGATCCGCGTCGATCCGGTCGTTGCACTGAGGGAAGAATAGTACCCGCTCGCTGATACAAAGGGGGCGTTGATGGTTACTCGTCTCACCTGGCTCATCGGCGCCGCCGTGGTGGTGCTGTCGATCGCCGCCCTGGCGTCCCTCCCCGTCCAACACCCGGAGGAGCCGCCGCCGCGGCAAGAGTCGTTCAGCAGTGGCGGCGGCCCGGTGACCGAATCGGTCCTGGCGTCCTGGCAAGCGCATGGCGCAGACGATGGCCGGATCGTGCTGACGCCGTCTGTGCCGCTGGTGATTTCGCCGGAGCTATGGTCAACGGGCGGCCGCAACATGGAGCTGCCACCCGGCGTGGCGCCGCCGCCTGTGCTCGATCAGGATTGGATGCTCGACCTGTTGGTGTTGTGGCGATGGCCTGGCCAAGCGCCTGAAATCACGCAGTCGGGCGGCGGCGACACAGGGCCTGCGGGCCCCTTCCTTCATCGGATCGTGGTGGATGGTGGTCGCGAGCTGCGGATCCTGTTCAATCGGCGCGCCGGCAGCGTTGCAGTGCAGGACGCGGCGCCGCTGCCTCTCGACGGGGCGAATGTGCTCATGCTCGACGTCGATGCGCACACCGTCCGAGCGGAAGGGATGGCCACGGTGGAGCCGCGGTATGCGCGTCTCGCCGATCCCGTCGCGGTGGCGATTGCTCGCTCAGCGGAGGTCGCCGCCTTCGTCCGCGTCCGGTAGGCAAGGAGACACTGACCGCTGCCAGTCTCTCCTGACGGCGCGGCGCTAGCTGGTGCGCCAGCCGGCGGGATCCCGATCCCTTCGCGCTTCCCAGATGAGCAGGCCGCCGAGGGCCGTCATGATCCCCGCGAGAAACCGAGGCTGGCGATGGGCGACAACCCAAGCAACGTTCCAAGGTTGGTGGCGAAGCGGTCCTCCCCAATCCGAACAAGATAGAAGTCTCGCAGCGGTTGCAGGACGCCTGGCGGAGGGTCGACAGCGACCGCCAGCTGGTGTCGATGCTGCGGGACGCGGTGGACCGCGGCACCGGGTCGGCGGTCCGAGGCCTCGGCATCAAGTTTCCCGTTGGCGGCAAAACCGGCACAACGAACGAGTTCAAGGATGCATGGTTCGTTGGGTTCAGCTCATCGATCGTGGCCGGGGTGTGGGTTGGTTACGACCAGCCGCACACGATAGCGCCTGATGCCTACAGGGCGCGATACGCGCTGCCAATGTGGGCGGACTTCATGACGCGAGCGGCACGAGTGCGCGCGCCTGCGGAGTTCGAGCGGCCGGCCGGTCTCGCGGAGGAAACGCTGTGCGCGATCAGTTATCGCCAGCCTGTCGACGGTTGTCCGATCTATTCGGAATACTTCAAAGAAGGTGATGACGTTCCAAGCCGACTCTGCACGCTTCATCGCGGCTCGATTCGCCAGCGGCTGACGCGCACGCTTGAGGGTTGGATGGCGGAAGCGGGCCGTCGCGTCCGCGGCATCTTCAAGTGACGGCCGCGGACGATTGAGCCCGCTACGCTTTCGCCTCGACCGACGAACCTGTGTTACCGCGCCCGCCGCACCTCGGACGCGAGCAGGTAGAGGCCAGCCACGTGCGACACGCGCGCATTAACAATGGAGATGTGTCGGCCGACAACTGAACGGCCCGCTTCGCTGACGGCCTCGACCGTCATGACATCGCTCTGCTGTGTCGTTTGTCGTGCCGCAGAGATGGCAGCTTGGACGTGGGCCGGTCGAGAGTTCCAGAACCACAAGCCCACGACCACGAGTGCCAAGAGAACCACCAGAAGCACCCACGCGGCGGTCGGGTTCGCCCATCTCCGACCGGAGGTGGACAGCGGTGGCGCCGATTCGCCGTGAACGTCGGTGGAGTGATTGGCCATATAACGTCCTCCAGGGCCGTCTCGTGCACGAAGGGTGCCTGATGAGCGTCATCCGCCGGCAGTTACGAAACGTTTACGTGTGTCGCGACACTGTGTCTCGAGCGTCCCTGTCGGCAGAGCAGCGGTTGCTGATCGCGACTCTAGAGAAACAGCGTCGACCATGCTGTTCGCGATACACGGTTGTCATGCGAATGGCACACCCTGTGGGGCGCGATCAGGCTTGACAGTGCGAGAGTTCCGTAGGATCGGCGAGTAACTAGCTGATGCGCCAGCCGGCGGGATCGATGGCCGGCGGTCCGGACTGCCGCCATTGCTGTTCGTGGAGTGCCTGGGTGATGGCCGTCAACCGGACGCGAAACTCCGCCTCGGTGCCGAACGCCTCGCGGCGGACCGAGCCGTCCGCGTCGTGCCAGAGGAGCTCGTATTCCTGAGACGCATTGTCGAATCGCGTCTCGATGGTCATGGAGGCGTCGCCGCGCTGGTACAACCAAATCATAGGCGTCGCGACAATCCTATCCGTTAACGCGCTCCTATGCCCGGCAAAACCGCGTGACCTACAGGTGATAGTTGTCTCCTGATGTCCATCCATGGGCGCAGCAGCGAGTAGCAGCCGGCCGGCACACCGGCCGGCTGCCCCGCCTACGCTCGGATTACCGCCACTGGATCCAAGCCAGGTGCGGCGGCAGATCGTTCCTCGCGAGTCCGCGCAGCGCCGGATATGGCGCGTCGCCCTTGAGGCCGGCCCACAGCAGGCGATTGAACTGCGCGACCGGTAGCCGATCGGCTTCGGAGAAGTCGAACTTGGCCGTCAGCCTGTCCCAATACGCCGCGTCGTGCTTCGGAGTGATCATCGGCCCCTTGGCGTAGCGCAGCCCGGGAATGATGGTCTGGTTGGCCACTGATGTCGTGGCGAGCACCGTCGAGGCCTCGGCGGCGTAGGTCCAATCCGAAGAGGCCCGGATGTCGAAGACGTCGGCCATCGGCTGCGCGAACGCGGTGTTCAGGTTGATGTGCTCCGTGCCGAGGATGTCTTCGATCGTGCGAAGCAGGTTGACCTGGCTGTACCGGGTGTTGATGACGACGCCGCCTTGCTTCACGTACGGACCGGCGAAAAAGATCGTCCCGCGGTGCGAGTCCACGTGGTCCGGGCCGTCCTGCACGTCGTCTTCGATCGCGACGATGAGTGTGTTCTCGGCGAACGGGCTGTTCGCCACCGCCTCGATCATCAGTCCAAGGGCGAGGTCGCACTCAGCCTGCTGGGTCTCCGGTGTGTTGAAGCCGCCCAGCGCGGTACCGAAGTTGCCCATGTGGTCGTGGCTGATGCGGACCAGCGACAGGTTGGGCAGGGTGCCTTTGGCGACGAACTGATCGAACTCACGCTTCCATTCGTTGTAGCGCCACAGGTCCGGATAGTTCTGGTCGTAGCCGCGGAAGTAGACGTCGGTGAGGGGCGCCAGCGCGGGGTCGAGCGGCGCCACCTGGATGATCCCAGCCTGGAACGGATCCATCACGGGCGACGTCCTCGTGCCGATGCTGCCAATGTTGTTCACGAGGAAGCCGTAGTTCCGGACGGTCTTGCCGGCGTTCAGCACCGCGTTGAAGATGTAGCCGTCCTCCTTGCCGAATGGCGCATCTGTCGACGCGTGGTTGCGGGCTCCGGTCAAGAGGTTCGCCGTGCCACCGGGCAGGGCCGCCGAGCGCGTGCTGTAGTTCGTCGTACCCGCAGGTCCTTGCGCCGCGTCACGCTCCGCGATCGTCGTCCAGTTGACGGGCGCGCCGCGATTGGACCCCTCCGACTCATATGACAGACCACGGTTCACGGCGGCATAGTTGATCTGCTGCGTGATCGTCTCTGTCTTCGTCACGCGCCCCTGCAGTGTCCACGACCAGCCGTCCATGCTGCCGTCGCCTGGGTTCATGAAGTTGTCGAGCGTCACGAACTCGGTGGCGAGCTTATGGTAATTCGGCGTGAGCGCCTGGCCGAACTGGACCAGGCTCGGGTCGACCCTCGCGCCGTTGGTCAGGTCGCCGAGGACCTGGTCGAAGGTCCGGTTTTCCTTCACGACGTAGATGACATGCTTGATGTTCTTGTTGAGGAAGCGCATCACGCGCTCGTCGCGCTCGCTCGTCCGGGACGTGTAAAAGTTGTTGCGCGCGACCTGTTCGGTGAGCTTGTCGAGATCATGCCGGTCGGGCACGCGCGCGCTCACGAGCGATGCCCGCTCCAGCTGGAACTGGTACTGGTTCGACGCGCGCGAGCCGGCGTCTGCGGCCACATTGCCGCCGGGATACTGGATATGGGTGATCTGGTCCGTGGCACTCGTCAAGTGACCCGGATTCGGCCCGGTGACGCTCTTGCCGTTGATGATGAACATCCGCGAGCCGTCCTTGCTGAACGTGACGTCATGCGGCTCGAATGCGGTGGGAATCAAGCCCGTCACCTCGTTGGTGTGCCGGCCTCTCAACGGGATGACGGCGATCGAGTTCGAGCCGCTGTTGACGGCATAGAGCGTGTCGCCGTCGGGCGAGATGGTCACCGCCGAGGTCGACGCGCCCGTGTACTTGCGGTGCCGTGGCAGCATGCCGGCCGGCGCCCGCGCATCGATCTTCGCCACCACCCGGTTGGTCAGCGTGTTGATCACTGCAACCTGATCGGCGTTGTCCTGGGCCACGTAGAGCCTGGCCTGCGACTCGTCGAGCGTCATTCCGAGCGCGTTGCCGTCGAGTTGAATCCGCCTGATCAACTGCCCTTGGGTCGCCGACGACACGTCGACAACCACGACCTGGCGGTCGCGATCCGACGACACGTAGGCGGTTTCGTTCCCCTTGATGACCACGCCAAACGGGAAGGTGCCGCCGACGCCACCCTGCTGCCCTTCGTTGTTCGCGAAGAACGGTCGCAGGTCGTGCTCGTAGCGCACGGCACGGGTCGCGGTGTCGATCACGCTGATCGAATCGTTGTAGTTGTTGGCGACGACGAGCGTGCGGCCGTCGGCGGACACGTCGAGACCGCTGGCGTTGGGCTGCACGTTGATCCCGACGCCCCTGTTCCTCGCGCTGCCGGTCGCACCGGGCGCAGAGTGTCCCAGGGCGATCGGCGGCGCAGGATCGAAACGGTCGCCGGTCTTCGTGTAGACGTACACCGCATCGTCGTTGCCGCCGGCGGCGTAGAGCGTGTTGCCGTCCGGCGAGAACGCCAGCCCGACGTGGGCGTTCGTTTGCTTGATCACCTGTTTCAGCGACGGCCCTGAGCGTGGCGTGACGTCGTAGAGGAAGATGTACTGTGTCGAATTCGGAGCGTCGACCGTGCCATCCGGCCTGTAGAGCGAGTTCTGGCCGGCAGTCAGGATGGCGAGCGTCTCGCCGTCAGGACTGAGGCGCGAGCGCACCGCCATGCCGGCGACGAATTCCGGATATCCCGGCAGCTGCGGGTTCAGAAATGTCTGCCTTGCGCCGTCGATCGCGGCCGGCGTCACGTGATGACCGCTGGGCACACGCTCGCCACCGCGGAACCCGCCGTTGTGATGGCCACGGTCGCCGCGACGATCGTCGTCGCGCCCGCGGTCGTCATCGTGGTGTTTTTGAAACGACGATGGCAACGAGAACGCCAGCACGCTCGCCGAGCCCAGTAGCGTCAGCAGCGTCAGCCGAAACAGGAATTGCTTGGTCACGAGGTCCTCCGATCACGCCGTAGTATCGAAACAGCCGTCGAATGCATAGAGCAGGTTACGGACGCTCTTTCCCTCCTTCGTCTGCAGAATGGGGCCGCCGAGGCTCTCGCCGGAAAGCGACGCCATATAGCAGCCATCCGTCGCGACGAACAGATCGTACGCGTCGCGCACCGACTGGCCCTGCGGGCCCATCCAGATGACAGTGCAGACCCACTCGCCGGCGCCCACGCCGCCGGTTGGCAGCTTCACGCAGCGCGCCGAGGCCGCCACCTCGGTCGCCGTCAGTTGCGGGAGTCCCACCCACGACACCTGTGTCTCGACGAGGTTGGCGAACGTCGAGGCGATGGCCCTTTCAAGCCGGGGTGGAGTGATAGGTGAGTAGCTGCTGCAATTACTGACGACAAGGGCCGCCGCGACGACCGGGACCGCGCGCAGCAGCAGGCGTTGTGCTCGAGGGCAACCCATGTCTACCGTCCAATCTCTCGTCTCTGCAGGAGACGGTGCGCGATGGTCAGGCAGACGATGAGGTAGATGACGCTCACCGCGGTGCCATGGACCAACGGTCCGTAATAGGCCGGCTCGAAGAGGAGGCCGTGCCAGCCGCCAAACGCATAGGTGAGGAGCAGGCGCCGGGCGGCTTCCGGGCCGTCGACGAACGCGATCAGCTGCATGAGCAGACCGATGACCACTGGAAGGCCGATGCCGGCGGCGCTACTCCGCGTTACCACTGACACGAGGATCCCTAACGCCGTGAATCCGAGCGCAGGCGGCAGTACGGATGCCCACGCGAGCACTACTCGAGGCAACGCCTGTCCGGGCTCGATTAGGAGGCCGGACAGATCGACCATCGGCGTGTAGCCGATGACCAGCACGCCCGCAACAAGGCTGCTGATCGCGAGCAACGTGATCGCCAGCACGGAGAATCCGATCGCCGTGAGCGTCTTGCCGGCGAACACCTCGGCGCGGCTCCGCGACCGCGTGAGCAGGGTGGCCCAGGTGCCATAGCGGTCCTCCGCCGAGAACAGATCTCCACCGACGACGCCGGTCAGCACGGGGAACGCCCACAACCCCGCAAAGCCAAGTACGACCAATGCCAGCGCGAAGCCGGACTCGTTGGCAGCCCGACCGAACAACGTATCGGTTGGCAGGCTGCTCTGGACGCGCATCGAGATCGCGAACGCGAACGGAGCGATGACGCAGATTGCCAGCAGGGCTTGCGCCTTGAATTGGGCCAGTAGCTTTGAGCACTCGACGCTCACCACTGCGCATACACCATGGAAGGTCATGCGAGGCTCCGCGTTGGCAGGCCTTCGGCTGGAACTGAAGGTGGGGCGTTCTGACGCCCACCCGTGAGCTCGAGGAACAGCGATTCGAGCGATCGGGTGCGGCGCTCGAGCGAGCGCAGTGCGATCCCGGCCTGTCCAAGCGCAACCGTGTAGGCGTCCAGCGCGTCGGTTTCGCCGGTCACCTCCAAACCGCTTTCTCCGTCGCACGCGGGTCGCACCTTGAGGCCGCGTCGGCCCAAGGCCAGGTCGTGAGCGGCGAAGTCGTCACTGGTGTGCAGAAGGTGAAGCGCCGACGGCGCGCGCTGCCGCAACTCGCCGACACTGCCGGAGTACACAACCGCGCCTCGATCGATGACCGTCAGCTCGTCACAGAGTTCTTCGACTTCGGCCATGTCGTGACTGCTCAGCACCACGGCCGCCCCCTCTGCTGCCAGGCCTTTGACGAGCGCGCGCACGTCGCTCGCGGCCGCTGGATCGAGAGAGCTGGTCGGTTCGTCGAGCAACAGTACTTTCGGTGATCGCAGCAGCGCCGCTGCCAGGCCCAGCCGCTGGCGCATGCCCGCCGAGTATCCCGAGACGGCGCTGTCGGCATGCGCGCTCAACCCCACCTGATCGAGCACCCGTTCGACGCGTGCCCGACGGTCCGATGTGGGGTTGTCGTCGAGGCGGGCCAGGAGCAACAGGTTTCGGCGTCCCGAAAGATACGGATAGAAACTTGGTGTCTCCACGTAGCCGGAGACACCGTCGGCAACGGGATCGGTCGTGGCGCGGACTGGTGCGCCGAGCAGGTGCACCGAACCTGCGTCCGGCTGGATCAGCCCGAGCACCACGCGCATCAGCGTGGTCTTGCCCGCACCATTGGGACCGAGCAGTCCATGAAGGTGTCCTGGCCGCACCTGCAAACCGACATCGGTGAGCACGTCGCGATCACCGTAGCGCTTGCGAATGCCGCGCACCTCGATGGCGAGCGGCGCAGCGGCGCGATCGGAATGCTGAGTGTTGGCAGCCCGCTCCAATGCCTGGAGCGAGACGAGAGCCGCTGGAGACGAATTGTGAACGCGTTGCATGGCTCCTCGCGTCAGAACGACAGGGACAGAGTCGCGAAGATGCTGCGGCCAGGAGCGTCTACTCCAGAGCCGTGCACGCGATAGTTG
>JALDXK010000223.1:0-8744 GCA_032155105.1 Acidobacteriota bacterium | reverse complement strand
CGGCGTTGAACAGCTCCGACTTGACGAAGCCGCGGAAGCGGAACTCCTGGCCCACCGACTCCTGCAGGTCAGTGAGCGCATGCATCAGGCTCACCATGTTCTTGTTCACGTTGAGCTCATCGTCGTAGAACATGAAGCCGGTGAAGCCGTAGGTCTCGTACAGCAACTTGACTTCGTCGACGATCGATTCGGTGGACCGCGTGCGGATCATACGGAGCGATTTCGAGTTGCGGCCGCCGCAAAAGCCGCAACCGAACGGGCAGCCGAGCTGTGCGATGAGGCTGGTGCTGCGATGGCCGTCAATTTCGTAGTGATAGCTGCCCATGTCGACGAGGTGCCGGGCCGGAACGCCAGTGGCCTCGTACAGTGCGTTGGTCAGGAACAGCCCGCCCTTGGGGTCGTCGCCGTCGATCAGTTTGGGCGAGGAGGGTGCGAGGGCCTCGAAGATCGCCAGCTCTCCATCACCGCTGACCAGCACGTCCGCCAACCCGTGTAGCCGCTCGAGCGCGACGTGCGCGCGGGAAACGCGCCCGGCCTTCTGCTCGAGCTTGACGGCCGAGTCGGTCAGCGTGACGTGCGGCCCCCCGAGGATCACTTTCATGTCGGGCCTGGTCGCGCGGATGCGCTCGATGATCTTGACCACCGTCGGCAGCTGCGGCGTCGTGGTGGTCACTCCGACCACGGTGGAGGGCGTCGCCGAGAGGTGGGTGTCGAGCGCCTCGAGGTAGTTCGACGTTCCCGACAGGTCGAGATGCTCGATCGTCACACCACGCGCTTCGAGCGCCGCGGCGATCTTCAAGATCCCCAGGTTGATGAACACCCGTTCGTCGAGCAAGAAAATGGACGGCGGTGTGATCAGGGTCACACGCGACGGCAGAGAGCCAGTTGGCATGGCTCCTAAAGTATCGCCCAAGTCGAGGGCGACCGCGTCACCGTAGCCTAAGCCCCTGCGACGCTCTCGTAGACCCGGCGAAATTCCTCGCCGATGCGCTCCCACGTGTAACGCGCTTCGACCTTCTCGCGGCCGGCCTCGCCCATGGCTGCTGCCCGCGCCGGATGGCGAAGCACGTCAAGGATGGCGTCCGCCAAGGCCCTGTCATCCTGGTAGTCAATCAGAAGACCATCTGCGCCCTCAGAGATGACGCTCTCCACGGCCCCGGACCGCGCGGCGATCACGGGCTTCCCCGCTGCCCACGCCTCGATACAGGTGATGCCGAACGACTCGTACCCTGACGGGCACGCCAACACGTCGAGCGCGCCGAACAGCCATGGTTTGCGATCTTCCTGAAAGCCCAGTGTCAACTGGCAGCGGCGACGAAACGAATCGGGCCATCCGCTGATGGTACGTTCCACTTCGGCGGCGTAGAGCGTCCGGCCGCCGGCGATCAAGAGGTTCACGTCCGGCTCGAATCGCCACACCTGCGGCATGGCCCGCAGCAGCGTGTCGAGGCCCTTGTGCTGGGCGAGCTGTCCAATGAAACCGATCACCGGGCGGTCGTCGAAACCGAGCCGCCATTTCGCTTCATCGGATGGGATGCCGCGATACCGGGCCGCATCCACGCCGGCGCCGATCGCGTGCACACGCTCAGGGCGTGCGCCCCGCGCTATGACGTAGTCCGCTTCGTACTGCGTCAGGGCGATGTAGGCATCGGCCTGGCGAATCGCGTCGTAGATCATCGGCCGCTGAAATCCCCAGTGGTCGTCTGGATGCAGGCATCCAATCAGGACGCAGGGACGCCGGCTCGAGCGGGCCGCGGCAAAGGCGTCGAACATATGCAGCAACGGAAATGACGCGGCTGCTATCAGGTCGGCCGGCGATGAATTGATCGCGTCGCGCAGACCGGGCACAATCGGTCCCGCGGAGTAGGCGCGGATCAATTCATTGAACGGCAGCCGTAACCGGTAGGCCCACGCTTGCGGCCCGCGCAATGCCCAGCTGATCCGCCGCCGCACCGGAAAACGCCGGATGCGGACGTCGTTCAACTCGGACCATCCTGCCGGCATGCTCGGCAGCGCCGGTGAGTAGAACGCGTCGCCGTTATAGCAATCAGTGGTGAAGACGGTGACCTCGTCTCGCCAGCGCCGCACGAGTTCCTCCGACACACGCTGCATCAGCAGTTCGGTGCCACCAATCGCCGGCGAGTAGCCCTGGATGACGTGGAGGATGCGCATTACGGCGGAAGTGGCCCATGATAAGCTACCGCTCTCGAGAGCATGGTTCCTTCCCGATAGCATGGGCGAGCGGCAGAAACTGGAAGACGGTGCAACAACCCCCGACCACACCCACCTCTGAGGCAGCCGCAGAACTCGTCAGCGTGCGCGCACGACAACAAGAGATCCGCGAGAAAATTGCGACCGAGTCGGCGACGATTGCCGCGATCAAGGCCAGCGGCGTGTATCAGCTCGGGCAATTTCTTCGCAAGTTTTTTCCCGGGGCCGCGCCGCCCGCGGTGGCCGAGGTCGCGAGGAGACCCGCGGTGAGCCTCAGCGACGCTACGGGGCCCCGATTCGAGGAGCTGGAGCGCGAGCGCGCGGAGTTGGCCCGGCTCGAGGATGAGTGGCGGCGGATGCACGTCGAGTTCCATCGTCTTTCGTTGTCTCGGCCTCGACGTATCTGGATGGCCCTCCGCCACCTCCTGCTGTTGCTGCGCCACCCCGTGTGGACGCTCGGCGCGGCGTGGCGGGTCGCGGGTAATACCGGTCCTGTACGCAGCGTGAGGATGGCGTGGCGTCGCTTCCGGATCTTCGAATCGCGCCTTCGCTTTGAGCCGCCCGGCGAGCAGAAAAGCGATCGGCCGCACCCAGGCGATGCCATCCGCTGGCTCGCACCGGTCCGGATCAGCGGCGTCACCGAGCACGCGTTGCTGATGCACCCGTCGTCGGCCATCAGCTATCGAATGGCACCGCCGCGTGGGGCGCGCGTCGTCGCCGAGTGCGCGCTGTTACCCACGGTGTGGGCGGAGAACCACGGCGGCGTGGTGTTCGAGGTATCGGTGTCGTCCCCAGACGGACCGGTGCGCGCGTCGGCCAGCGTCCACGTCAACCCCGGCGATCGGTTCGCAGACCGCCGCTGGCGGCGCCTTGTCGTGGAGGTGCCACCGGATCTATCGGGCGACGTGATTATGCACCTGGCCACGCGGCTACCGGCCGGCGTATCGCCGGCGGGCGCGCATGCCGTTTGGGGTGAGCCGCATCTCGAGTGGGCGCGCAGTGGCGCCGAGATGTGGAAGTCGATCGTCATCCTCGCCCGCCGGATCCGGAAGTCGGGTGTCGGCGCGACGCTGCGCCACATTCGCGGCGTGCAGGCGTCCGACCAGCACGCGGAGTTGTACCGGCAGTGGATGGCAGTGAATACGCCGAGGCCGGAGACGCTTGCGCACTTGGCGTCCGAGGTCGACGCCCTGACCTATCGCCCTCGCATCAGCGTGCTCACGCCGGTCTACAACACCGATCCGGCCTGGTTGCGCGCCTGCATCGAGTCCGTCGTGCACCAGATCTATCCGCACTGGGAGCTTTGCATCGCCGACGACGGGTCGACGAACACGGGCACGCTGGCGGTGCTCAAGGAGTACGAGGCGCACCCGCGCATCCGCATGTCCCGGCTCGCCGGCAACAGCGGCATCTCGCTGGCCAGCAACGCAGCGTTGGAATCAGCCACGGGCGAATTCGTCGTCACGCTCGATCACGATGACGAACTCGCTCCCGAGGCTCTTTATGAAGTGGTCCGCACGCTGAACCGTGCGCCGGATCTCGATTTCATCTATTCCGACGAAGACAAGCTCGGCGCCACCGGTGAGCGCTGCGATCCGTACTTCAAGCCCGACTGGTCTCCCGAGCATTTCCGCTCGTGCATGTACACCTGTCACTTACTGGTGCTGCGCACCAGCCTGGTGCGCGAGCTGGGCGGCTTCCGGAAGGGATTCGAAGGCTCGCAGGACTACGACCTCGTGCTACGCGTGGTGGAGCGGACCGAGCGCATCCATCACGTGCCGCAGATCCTCTACCATTGGCGCAAGAGCGAAGGCTCGACGGCGAGCTCCGGCCTGGCAAAGACTTGGGTGATCGATGCCGGCGAACGGGCACTCCAGGAACATGTCGAGCGCTCCGGCATGGATGCCGCGGTCGTGCGCGGTCCGGGACCAGGCCTGTTTCGCATCCGCCACCGCATCGCCGGCAAGCCGCTCGTGTCGATCATCCTCCCGACGGCCGGCCGCAGCCGTTTTCTCGGCGATCGCACCATCGACCTGCTGAGCAACTGTGTCGGCTCGGTCGCCAACAAGAGCACCTACGAGAACTACGAGTTGATCATCGGCGACGACGGAGCGCTGCCCGAGGAGACGGTGGCCTTCCTGGAGAGCATGACCGTGCCGATCAAGCGCGTCAGCTTTCCGCAGCCGGAGGGGTTCAACTATGGCCGCAAGTTGAACTTCATCGCCAGCCACAGCAAGGCGCCGCACCTGATCCTCTTCAACGACGACATCGAGGTGATCGCGCCGGGCTGGATCGAGGCGATGCTCGAGTTCTCGCAGCAGGAGGCCATCGGCGCCGTCGGCGGCAAGCTGCTGTTCGGCGACGGCCGCATCCAGCACATCGGCATGGTCGTCGGCGTCAATGGCATGTGCGGGCACGTGTTCCACGGCCACCAGGGCTCCACGCCCGGCTACGGGGCAAGCGCCCAGATCATCCGCAACTATTCGGCGGTCACCGCGGCGTGCATGATGACGCGCCGTGAGATCTACGAGCGGCTGGGCGGCTTCCAAACGCGCTTCCAGTTCGATTTCAACGACGTGGACTACTGCCTGCGCGTGCGGCGGTTGGGCCACCGCGTGGTGTTCACGCCGTACGCGGAGCTGTTTCACCTCGAGTGGGCGACCTGGGGTACCCGGCCGTGGCATGCCGAGGAAGTTGATTACATGCAGCGCACGTGGGCCGACGCGTGCGCCCATGATCCGTACTACAATCCCAACCTGTCGCGCGATCACGTTGACTACCGCCCGCGGGTGTAGCCCGGCCCTGACCGGCCTGAAGGTACACGGATGAAAGCGATCGTCACTGGCGGCGCCGGGTTCATCGGCTCCCACGTCGTGGATGCGCTCGTCGAGGCCGGCGTCACGGTCGTCGCCTTCGACGACCTGAGCGGCGGCTTTGCCGACAATGTCAACCCGCGCGCGTCGTTCGTGGAAGGCAGCATCCTCGACCACGCGCTCGTGACCCGGCTGTTCGAGGAACACCGTTTCGACTACGTGTTCCACCTCGCCGCTTACGCCGCGGAAGGCCTGAGCCACTTCATCAAGCGCTTCAACTACCAGAACAACGTCACCGGTAGCATGAACCTGATCAACGCGGCGGTCAATTTCGACGCGAAGTGCTTCGTCTTTACCTCGTCGATCGCGGTCTACGGCGGCAACGAGCCGCCGATGCTGGAAAGCATGACGCCGGCGCCGGAGGATTCGTACGGCATCGCCAAGTTTGCCGTCGAGCAGGAACTGGCATGCACGCACGAGATGTTCGGCCTGCCCTACGTGATCTTCCGGCCGCATAACGTCTACGGCGAGCGCCAGAACCTCGGCGACAAGTATCGCAACGTGATCGGCATCTTCATGAACGAGATCATGCAGAACCGCCCACTGACGGTGTTCGGGGACGGCGAGCAGACGCGCGCCTTCAGCTACATCGGCGACGTCGCGCCGCTGATCGCGCAAAGCATCTTCGTGCCCGATGCGTACCAGCAGATTTTCAACGTCGGCGCCGACGAGCCGTACTCGGTCAATGTCCTCGCCGCCGAGGTCGCACGAGCGATGGGCACCACCGCCGACCTTCATCACTTGCCGGCGCGCAATGAAGTCATGCATGCCTACGCGTCGCATGAGAAGGCGAGCCGGGTCTTCCAGTATCAAGCCAAGACAGGCCTGGCCGAAGGGCTCGGACGCATGGCTACATGGGCAAAGGCCGCCGGCTCGCGCCAGAGCCAGCCGTTCCGCGGCATTGAAATCGAGCGCGGCTTGCCGAGCGCCTGGCGCGAGGCTGGCGACTAGCGAGGCGACGAGGCCGTCACCAGCAGGGAATCGGCACCGCCGAGCGCCTGGACCTGGCGGAACATCAAGGGACCGACCGCCGACACCAGCGCGCGGTAGATCTTGTTCCTCACGCTGTTGGGCGCGTGCGTGTAGCGCGGATTCATCGTTTCATAGACACCCAGCCCTGCGTAGCGCCACTCGAACGCCACGTCGCCGAACCCGGCGCGTCGCACCAGCCGCTCAAGTGTAGCCGCGGAGAAATTGTAGAGATGTTCCGCGGGGCTGAGGACCGCCCACTCCGATCCGAGCGCCAGCCGGCTGACGGCATGCAAGTTGGGCGTCGAGACCACCAGCAACCCACCGGGACGCAACACGTGCCTGACACGCTCCAGCGCCGCCATCGGATTGAGCAGGTGCTCGATCACGTCGAACATCACGGCCACATCGAAGGACGCGGCCGAATAGCTCAGTTCTTCCGCCGACTCACGCCGGATCTCCAGGCCCAGGCGGGTGGTGGCGAATGCCACGCCCTCGCTGGAAATCTCGATCCCGGCGACAGTCCAACCCGCGCGCTCTGCGGCCTTCAGAAAAAACCCGCTACCAGTACCAATCTCGATCAGCCGTCCGCGGCCGGGCCGATAGCGGGCGATGAAACGCAACATCGCGGCATGGCGGGCGTCGAAGTACGCGAGGTCGAACTCGCCGTTTTCCACACCAAGGGCGGGCATGTACTCGTGCCAGAAATAGTCGGGGCTGTAGCGTTGCCAGATCTCGTCTGCGGTCAACCGCGGATTGGCGAAGACAAAGCCGCAGCCGGTGCACTCGACGAGCGGGAGGTCGAACTTCTGGTATTTGGGCCGGCTGCGCGTGCAGTCGCACACCGGGCAGCCTGGGAGCCGAATCACTCGCCGGATGTTAGCGCATTCGTAGGAGCTTCGTATCGCGTCAACGCCTGGCGACCAGCGTGAACAAGTCGCAGGACTTGTTGATGCCGACGTGGTTTGCCTGAGATTCGGTGTACGTGAATTTCGTGAAGCCCATGATTTCGAGAAACGACCGATACAGTGGGGGCGTCGTCCACCACCACGTCCCAATGTTGTCCCGGTCTCCGATGGTCGGTCGCAGCACCATGAGGGGATACCGCCGGAGCAGCAACATCGGCCAGCGCGTGAAGCGCCACTCTACTTTCTCCAGAGTATCCGTGATGATGAGCGTCTCGCGCGTAATTCGCGCAAATTGACGGAGCGCAAGCAGCGGATCGCGGAGGTGCAAGAGGATGCATCCGAAGAAGCTCACGTCGACGCTGTCGACGCCGACCATCCCTTCATAGACATTGTTGCAGTACAGGCGGTTCTTCGACTGGAAGAGGCGATGAGCGAGCCAGAAACTGTTCTGGAGCCGTCGCTGGTTGTCGATCCGTTCTTGAATGGCTTGTTCGAGGCTGCGGCCGAACCGCGCTTCGAAATCCGCGTACGGCAGGAGGCCCATTTCATCCGACGTATCAGTAGGAAGACGATCGAAAGAAATGACCTCAGCGCCTCGACGTTCCATTTCCAGGCTCACATAACCGGACGCCGCGCCAACATCTACCACGCGGCGTCCGCGCAGCGGTTGATGGCCCAAATAGGCGTCGATAGAATCTCTGAGGTCCCAATGCCCGACCTGCAGACCGAAGCCGGGAAGATCGATTGAATGATAGAAGTAACAGGATTCGAGGTCGGTGATGTGTTGAGGGCTCTGAAATCCAGTCACGAGCGACGATGTCATCCGCAGATTCTGCCACATTCATCCGCGATTATTCTTTTCTCTCGACGACGCTGAAGGGACAGGTGCTGGCGGCGTCGCGGGCCGAGATTGCGGCTCGTGATGGATCGTTTCGCCAACGTCGTGACGGCAGACGGTCGAGCACGTGGCTTGCTCGGATAACATGGTTCTCTCGATATTGGATGACTGATCACCTCCACTGGCTAGAAGACGAAGGCATTGACATCATCAGGGAAGCCTGTGCAGGCGCAGCCAATCCCGTCCTGATGTATTCAATCGGCAAGGATTCGTCGGTGCTGCTGCACCTGGCGCTCAAAGCCTTCGCGCCGGCGCCGCTGCCATTTCCGCTGCTGCATATCGACACGACGTGGAAGTTCCAGGAAATGTACCGGCATCGGCAGCGCGCCGCTGACGAAGCGGCCGTCAAGCTCATCGTCCACACCAACCGCGAAGGGTTGGACGCGGGAATCAACCCGTTCACGCACGGTTCGGGCTATTACACCGACGTCATGAAGACCCAGGCGCTGAAGCAGGCGCTTGATGCGCACCGATTCGACGTCATCTTTGGCGGCGCACGCCGCGACGAAGAGCGTTCGAGGGCCAAGGAGCGCATCTTCTCGCTCCGCGCGGCCGGACACCGTTGGGACCCGAAGCGCCAACGGCCAGAACTGTGGAACCTCTATAACACCCGCATCCAGGCCGGCGACACGCTGCGCGTATTTCCGCTCTCGAACTGGACCGAGCTCGATGTCTGGAGCTACATCGCGCGCGAGCGGATTCCGGTTGTCCCGCTCTACTTCGCCGCGCCTCGGCCCGTCGTCTGGCGCCATGGCACCTGGATCATGATCGACGATGCGCGGATGCCGCTCGCCGCCGGCGAGGTGCCGGAAATGCGGCTGGTCCGTTTTCGCACCTTGGGTTGCTACCCGCTGAGCGGCGCCATCGAGAGCGACGCCGCCAGCG
>JALDXK010000222.1:0-8807 GCA_032155105.1 Acidobacteriota bacterium | reverse complement strand
TCTGGGGCAACTCAATCATTTGGGGAAACAGCGCCTTCCTGGACTCTTAAGGACTGCTATTTCCCAGAATAAATTCGTAACGAAATAAAGGGAGAAAAGCCGTGCACCGACTAATTATTTGGGGCGAATAATCCGATAGCGAGACCGTCAAGGTTTCTGTCGACATGTTAGCCGCCGAACGAATTGGGAAAGCAGGCCGGGCTTATTTCAGGACGATACCCATCTTGGGTGCACTCGTCCTGGGATGGGCCTTGCTCGATCTCTTCCTACACCCGCCTCCGTCAGCCTGGTTAGCACTGGCGGCGCTTACAGTCCTTACCGGGTCGTTCACGGTCAAGATTCCGGGACTAGTAGCGCGGTTGTCGGTTTCCGAGCCTTTTGTCTTTGCGGCGACGCTCTGGTTTGGCCCGCCCGTCGGCGCAGTAACCGCTGCGCTCGATGCGCTCATCATGTCCTTGTGGCTGCTGCCCAGCCTTAAGACAGTCGAGCGTGTCGCGTTCAACGTTAGTGTTCTCGTAATCTCAATCTGGGTGGCGTCGGTAGGCTTCTTTGCGCTTGCCGACATCGATCCACGAAATCCCGTCTACAACTCGCTTGCTGACTTCGTTGTACCGCTGTATCTGTTTACTGCTTGTTCGTTCCTACTGAACAGCGGCTTCGTTGCCGTCGCGATCTCTTTTGAGCGAGGACAGTCAGCTTTTCGAATTTGGCGGGAGCAGTTCCTTTGGTTATCGCTGAACTATTTTGGCGGAGCTTCCGTCGCTGCGGTCCTAGTCGTCTATGCGAAGTCGATGGATTGGGCGATCGTCGGGATCATCGTTCCACTTCTCGCTATCTCTTACCTCACATTCAGGACGACGCTCGGTCGTCTCGACGACGCAAATTCACATCTGACCGAGCTCAACCGGCTGTATCTGTCGACAATCGAAACTCTGGCGATGGCGATCGACGCCAAAGACCAAATCACGCACGGTCACATCAGACGTGTGCAGCGATTGGCCGTCGGATTGGCTAGGGCCGTCGGCGTCAACGACGATACCCAGATCAAAGCGATCGAAGCAGCTGCTTTATTGCATGACATGGGGAAACTCGCGATCCCTGAATTCATCTTGAACAAACCAGGCCGATTGACGCCGAACGAGTTTGATGTGATGAAGCAGCACGCAAACATTGGCGCGGACATCCTCGGGTCAATCCATTTTCCTTATCCGGTCGTCCCAATCGTTCGCCACCACCACGAAGCTTGGGACGGATCCGGCTACCCAGACAGGCTGAAGGGTGTCGCAATACCACTCGGGGCACGAATTCTTTCAGTAGTTGACTGTTTCGACGCTTTGACCTCAGATCGACCGTATCGGCCGCGTTTGTCGGTCGAGGACGCAGTGGCAATACTCGTACAGCGCCGAGGGTCGATGTACGACCCACTCATTGTCGACAGATTCATAGAGGCACAAGCGCAACTCTCGCAATTTGCCGAATCAGACGACGCCGAGAAGGAAGCGATCGACACAATCGCGACGAAACTTAGGATCTCATCTGAATCGCCAGCGCCTGTGTTGACCGAATCAAGCGACCGCCTCCCGCTGAAAGCGCTCGAATTGCTCAAAGCCATCCGTCCCTCTCCTGAGGGTACGTCAATCGAAAACCTTGGCTTGATCGTATCGAAGCAATTGTCGAAACTCACCAACCTGTCCGCAATCGCGCTCTATTGCGTGACTGAGCATGAGCAGGCGATAAAGTGCCGCTATGCCGATCGGCTCTTGGTGGACCTCGCTGAATGCCCAGAAATTCCACTTGGGGAAAGACTTTCAGGATGGGTGGCGGCGCACCAGACACCGATTTGGAACTCAGATGCAACGCTAGATCTGCCAGCCGATGTCGCAAGGCGGGCGCACGTTGTACTTGGCTCCAGCGTGCCTCTAGTCGACGACGACAGGCTGGTGGGAACGCTAACGCTCTACTGCGGAACAGGAAATGAGATCGCAGTTGAGCAGCGATTGCTCATTCAATCAATGTCGCCACTACTTGCGACAGCTCTCTCTTCTGCAATTGCCCACGACGACGTGGTCGCAATCGATGCTACGCGGAAAACGGGAAGAGAAGCCCTGTACTCGATTATCGATACCCTGCTCTCCAACCGCTCGCAATGGCCAAATCGAAACCACCCAGACCGGCTCACAATAGTGCACGTTAACTGGCAGTCAAGTTCTTTAGATCCAGACAAGCAGCGTGCCAGGCAGGTTATCCTGCAACGCGCCATTTCATCTGCCACGAATGGCACGGGCCATGTGTTGCGTTTGTCGCCTGCGGAGGCGCTCATTACCGCTCCGATGAGCGTATTGACGTCCGCAGGATTGGCGCCCAACGCCAGCAGGCCTCCGAAACCGAATGACATCTACGTGACTGAAATTACAAACTCCCTGCAACTCAGGGAGCTGCTTGGCTTAACCAACGTGAGCGAGTCACAACCGACTCACGAGAAGCGACTGATTCACTAAGTGGGTTCGCGATGGCCGAGGCCGAAATCCTAGCGCTCATCGAGCAAGGCCTGCTCAGAAACGCGGCATCCACAATCGACTCTCAGCAGGATCCGAGTAAGACACTTAAGGTCCTCCGTGCTCAGTTGGAGAACTACGTTGGTAGTCCGCGCCGTGCTCGGTCGACTGCCGAAGCGCTGCTCCGAGAGCAACTGCCCTCGTCGCTAATGGCAAGCTGCTACGACATCGTCGGGCGCGTTGCCTTAAGCTTCGGCCAGATTGAGGCAGGCATGAAGGCGATGCGCGCGGCAGCCAACGCTGCCGCCGAATCGCAGTCGCCAAAACTAGAAGCGAGACTGATTGCCAGCCACGCGGAAGCTCTCCTTCATTGGGTGGCCATCGAGCCGGCAGCGGAAGAAATACCCAAGCTACGCCGTGCCTGCATTGTTGCGGGCGACTCATTCTCACTGATCGCGTTTCACAAACTAGTGGCTGAGATCCAAGCCAAGAAAGGGCTGGCAGCCGCTGCCAGGCAAAGCCTGAAGACTGCCAGAAGTCTGATATCGAGTTGGCCAAACGTCTGGCAACAAGGTCGCCTTGCAGTTACGAGCTCTGGAATCGAAATTATTCAATCCGATTACGAGGCCGCACTTGAATTCACACACGAGGCACTCTCGTGCGCTGACAAGAGTGGGTCACGCGATATTCGACTGCCTGCCTTAGCCAACCTGGCTCACATCAAGCTCGCTCAAGGGAAACTCGATGAAGCTCGTGAGGCAATTGTTGCGTTTAAGTCGATGGTGCGCGCCGGAGGCAACACTGAGATCGGGCTACGCGACACAGAGATGGAGGTCGCCCTCGCTGCCGGCGACCTCGATCTTGCTACGGAGTTAGCCAAGGACGTTAAGGCGGCTTCATCGAACTTAGACGGTGGCAATTCTTATCACGGCCTCTGGAACAAATTGACGCAGGTCCGACTGCAATATCGCCTCGGCGATTTTGATGCAGGATTGGCCATTGCGATGGAGGCGATTCCTCGGATCGAGCGGCTTGCGGACAAGAATCTGCTTGAACGTATGCAACTTCTGACCGCCGAGGGCCTTGGCCGAGCCGGACGAGGATCAGAGGGTGTTGCTATCATGACCCGCGCGGTCAACGGAAATCCGGATCCAACGCTCGAGCTCATAGCCGAGACCTGCCGAATCGCAGGAAGACTGACGGCTACTGATAGCCCGGCTGCAGCGATAGACCATTATCACCGCGCATTTCGTATTTTCGAGGTCATCGGTAATCGCACGGCAGGCGAGAGCGTGAACCGAGATGTCGCAGACACGCTTCCTGCGTATCACGCGGGCGCTCATTCGACAACATCACTTGAGAGGGGACTTGAATACGGCAAACGCAAGGACCTTCACGTTCAGAACGATGGGCGGCCGGCAGAAGCCGGAATGTCAGAACGCTTCGCGACCATTTTGGAATTGGGCTCGCATCCACCATTGCTTGCTACCGAGATCCTCTCTCTTCTTGAGGACACCGACTCCGTCTCGGAGGCACGGGTGGTGCGGACCGCGGTTGACGGCCACAACGAGGTGGTCGCCGCATACCCGAAGCACATTTCCGCCAGCCTCGATACGCATCCCGATGCGGTGAAGATCCACTTGGGCGACCTTCGCGATTTGCAGTACGACATTCTTGCAGTTCCGCTCCCGACAGCTTCCGCTCGCGCGACCCTCCTGTCAGTAGAGCGCGTTGCACAGGCAGCAATTGCAATCTGCGCGGCCCGACAGGAAAAGCGCGATCAAGCAGCCCTGTGGTCTGAGCACACTCCCGAGCAGGAGCTAGGCCTTGTATGTGCGTCGGATCGAATACTTGAACTGATCAAGACCATTCGGCGTGTGGCGAACTCCAATCTGTCCGTCTTGATCACCGGTGAGACCGGCACCGGTAAGGAACTGTTCGCACGGGCACTCCATGTCGCCTCGGCGCGCAAGGAGCGACCCTTCCTGCCGTTCAACTGCGCGGCAGTCGCCAAGGACATGCTCGATAGCCAGCTGTTCGGGCATCGGCGCGGCGCCTTCACCAGCGCGCATGAGGAGGGGACTGGCGTGATTCGGGCCGCCGCCGGCGGCACCCTGTTCCTCGACGAAATCGGCGAGATGACCCTCGAGGCGCAACCGAAGCTGCTGCGCTTCCTGGAGTCGGGTGAGATCCTGCCGCTTGGCGAGGCGCGGCCGGTGCACGTCGACGTCCGCATCGTCGCCGCCACCAACGCCGACCTCGATGCGCTGGTCCGCGACGGCCGCTTCCGCGAAGACCTCTATTACCGCCTCAACGTCCTGCCAATCCACATTCCGCCGCTGCGCGAGCGGCGCGAGGAGATTCCGGCGCTGGTCGAGCACTTCCTCGAACGCGTCGGCCGCGAACAGCAGCAGCCGATGCTGCGCGTCGCCGACGAAACCCTCGAATACCTGCTGCTCTATCGCTGGCCTGGCAACGTCCGCCAGCTCGCCAACGAGATCCGGCGCATGGCCGCGCTCGCCGAGCCGGGCGCGATGCTCCAGCCGGCGCACCTCTCGAAGGACATCGTCGCGAGCCGGCGCACCATCCCGGTGCAGGCCTCCGAAATGGTGATGCCGCTGGACCAGACGCTCGTCGCCGCCACCGAGCAGCTCGAGCGCGCAGTGATCGAGCGGGCCCTCAAGATGTGCGACGGCCGCAACGACGAAGCCGCCAAGGTGCTGGGCCTGTCACGCAAGGGCCTCTATCTGAAACGGCAGCGGCTCGGCGTCTAGTCTCCTCTTGCGCGTCAGCTGCGTCGGCTGAGCCAGCAGGCCAGATTGCGCCGCGATAATCCGAGGGAGAGGCTTTGGCATTGAGGACCTCCCCGATATAGACGGACGAACGTACCGGCTTTCTCGCACATCGGAGGGGCTCTCGCATCACCCGTCGCAGAAGAACAGGCGGGGCGCAGGAACTATTCGATTCAAACTATAGTCTAAGACGAATACGATGCGCCGACTGACGCGTGACCCCGCCGAGCTAATCCCGCTCAAACACTCCACTTACCAGGTGCTGCTCGCCCTTGGCGACGGCGAGGCCATGCACGGCTACGCCATCATGCAGGCGGTGTCGGCCATGACCGAAGGCCGCGAGGCGATCCTTCCCGGCACGCTCTACGCCGCGCTCGCGAGGATGGTGGACGAAGGCCTGGTCACCGAATCGACGCCGAAGGGCGATGCGAGCGGCGGGCCGGCGCGGCGGTATTACCACCGCACCAGCTTCGGCCGCGCGGTGGCGCGCGCGGAATCCGAACGGCTGCGGGCGCTCCTCGAGGTGGCCCGCGCGCAGAACATGTTCGGAGGCCGGAAATGACGCGTCTGTATCAGCTTGCGCTGCGCGCCTTTCCCCGCCGCCACCGTGATCTCTATGGCGTGGAGATGATCGATGCGTTCGACCGCGAGCTCACCGCCCGAGCGGGACGGGCCCGCCTGTCCTTCGGGTTTGCGGCCTGTCTGAACGCGATCGGCACCGGACTCGTCGAGCGGCAACGCCAGCGCCGGATCCGTAAGGGTCCGGCGTTTTCCGCGCTCGATTTCACGCTGGCCTGGCGCATGCTGCTCCGCTATCCGGGCCTCAGCCTCGTCAGCGTGCTCGGGATGTCGGTCGGCATCACGATCGCCGCCGGCGCCTTCACCATCGTCTCGTTGATGATGGGCACGAAGCTGCCGCTGCCCGAGGGTGATCGCCTGGTCTCGCTCGTGAACTGGGACGCCTCGACGAACAATCGCGAGTTGCGCCTGCTCTACGACCTCGAGGCGTGGCGCGACGCAAAGTCCGTCGAGGACTTCAGCGTGTCGCGCAACGTCCAGCGCAACCTGATCGTCGGCGGGCGGCCGCCCGAGGTCGTGATGGTGGCGGAGATCTCGGCGTCGGCGTTTCGCGCGGCCCGCGTCGGGGCGTATCGTGGCCGGACGCTGCGGCCGGAAGACGAGCGCGCGGGCGCCCCTGACGTGATCGTAATCGGTCATGACGAGTGGGTCCGCCGCTTCGGCGCCGATCCGGACATCGTCGGCCAATCGGTGGGGCTTGGTCCCACTGCCTACACGATCGTCGGCGTGATGCCGGAAGGGTTCGGGTTCCCGACGTACCACAGCTTCTGGCTCCCGTGGCGTCTCGATGCCGCCGCCTATGCGCCGCGCAGCGGTCCCAGCATCAACGTGTTTGGGCGGCTCGCGCCTGGGGCCACGCTCGAGAGCGCGCGGGCGGAGCTGACGGCGATCAGCCGGCGTCTGGCGGAGGCGTCATCGGCGACCCACAAACACCTGCGCCCGCTGGTGATCGCGTACGCCCACGCCTTCAGCGACATGGACGAGCCCCAGAACGCGCTCGCGGTCTACGCGATCGAGATCGCGATCGTCCTGTTGCTGGTCCTCATCTGCGTCAACGTCGCCATCCTCGTCTACGCGCGGACGGCGACGCGGCAAGGCGAGATCGCGGTGCGAGTGGCGCTCGGCGCCAGCCGGCGCCGGATTGTGGCGCAGCTGTTCGTCGAAGCGCTGATGCTGGCCGGCGTGTCGGCGGCGATCGGTATCGGGCTCACCGCCATCGGGCTCCGTCAGATCGAGGGCGCGATGCTCACCCTGGTCGGCCGCTGGCCCTTCTGGTTCTCGCTGGAGCTTCAAACCAGTACCGTGATCTACGTCGTCGGGCTGACACTGTTCGCGTCGGCCATCGTCGGCGTGGCGCCGGCGCTCAAGGCGACCGGCCGCCAGGTCCACACGCGGCTGCAAACGCTTTCGCCTGGCAGCGGATCGCGCATGCAGATGGGCCGGCTGTGGACGGCGCTGATCGTGGCACAGGTCGCGGTCACGGTCGCGGTCCTGCCGATGGCGACGTACTTTGCGTGGAGTTCCCTCAGGCTCCAATCTGGCGGCGGCTACGCCACCGCCGAGTTTCTCAACGCGAGCCTGTCGCTCGATCGCACGGCTGCACCGCCGACCGAGGCGGGTGACAAGGCCTTCACCGCCCGGTATGGCAGCGCGCTCGCGGAAATCGGGCGCCGCTTGAAAGACGACTCACGCGTGCGTGACGTGACGTTTTCGCTGACCAGTCCCGGCCGCGAGCTCGCCGTGGTGCTCGAGGCTGAAGGCGTGCCCGTGCCCGTCGATGCCGTCGACTACAACATCGTCGAGGGCACCAAGCGCGGCACCCTGGTGCGATTCAATCGCGTCGCAACCAATTTCTTTTCCGCGTTCGACGTGCCGGTGAGCATCGGGCGCGGCCTTACCGCCCCCGATGCGTCGGCCGACGCCGCCGGCGCGACGCCCGGGGTGCTCGTCAGCCGCGGGTTGGTCGACCAGGTCTTCAGCGGCGCCAATCCGCTCGGCCGCCGGATCAAGTACGTCGGCCGGAGCCGTGAGGCGCCGTCGGGGAATGTCGTGCTTGAACGCTGGTATGAGATCGTCGGCGTGGTGCCCGACTTCCCTGCTCCCGGATCGTTCGACGACGAGTCGGAAGGCCGGGTCTACCACGCCGTCGCCGCCGGCGACCTGTATCCCGCCCGCCTCAACGTGCGCGTGCGCACCGGCGATCCGGCGGCGCTTGCCGATCCACTGCGCGACCTCAGCGCGTCGATCGATCCAGACGCGCAGTTGCTCGACGTCTCCACCGCCGAAATCGCGTTCAAGCAGGCTCAGGGCATGATGCGGCTGATCGGCGTGAGCCTCGCGCTGGTGATCCTGAGCGTGATCCTGCTCTCATCGGCCGGCATTTATTCGCTGATGTCGTTCACGGTGGCGCGGCGGCGGCGCGAGATCGGCATTCGCGCGGCGCTGGGCGCCAATCGCAACCGGATCCTTGTCGGCATCTTCTCACGCGTCCTGGCCCAGCTGGGCGCCGGCGCGGTCCTTGGCTTGATCGCCGCGGTCGGCCTGGAGCAGATCCTCGAAGGTGACATGATGCGGAACTACCGCGCGATGCTGCTGCCGCTCGTCGTCTTGCTGATGATGACGATCGGCGTGATCGCGGCGATCGGTCCGGCGCGGCAGGGCCTGCGCATCCAGCCGATCGAAGCCCTGCGCGACGAGTAATGCGGCACCCCATGAAGGGGTGCCCATCAATGTCGCGAACCACAGTTACAGGACCCGAGACCACCCATGGACGCCGATTGGGCGCCGATTCTTTCAGCAGCCTGCCAGGTTCGCGATCAGCCGACGTCGATCTGCCCCTCGCACACCAGCACGCTGTCGCCGCCGATGCGCGCCGCCACCACCGTGCCGTCGCGCTTGTCGGCCGAAGCCAACAGCATGCTCGGCCGCCCCATCTCCACAC
>JALDXK010000221.1:0-8815 GCA_032155105.1 Acidobacteriota bacterium | reverse complement strand
CCTGGGCCGTGTTGTGGCCCAGGGCTGCGACCGTGGGAAACCCGCGGCCGAGGACGAATTCCAGCGCCTCTCCAGCCAGGGACGGAGTTTCTATGAATCCGGTGATGCCGACAAAGCCGCGGCAGTCGCCTTACCGGCGAAGTACGACGCGACGCCGACATCGAGGGCCGCGCGCCTCTCGTATCGGCTGCCGAGCGCGGCAAACGCCTGCTGCGCGCGGTTGAGCTCGGGAAGCGCCACGGTATGGCGATCCTCGGTGAGGAGAGCGGCACCCTTGATGTATTGCCGATGCGCGCGCGCCAGCGCCACGACCCGGCCGCCGCCGAGCGCGTGGTCGATATCCGCCACCGCATCGCGATACAGCGAATCGCCGGCGATCGTAGACATCGCATCAGCCATCACCCGAAGTCGATCGAGCGAAGCGGTGGCGTCGCGTCCGGCGAGCACGTCGGAGGACCATGCGCCAAGCAAGCCGTCTTCGATGAGGTCGCGCGCCTCGGTCGTCTGCGCACGCACGGCGGCTTCTGCGGAGGCCGTGTCGATCGACCGTAGCAGCCTGTCTTCAATCGTCGCCCAGGCCGCAGCTGGCGTCGGCTTCGACAATTCCTCGAGGTGCGTGCGGGCCTCGGCCGCCCACGGCGACACACTGTCGCGCTGTAGATATTCGGTCCACGCCGTCTTCGCCTGGTCGGTGAGCGACAGCGCGCTCACCGCAAGGGCGCGGTTGAACCAGGCCTCGCCGAGCGACGGATCGAGACGGCGCGCACGATCCGACGCGGCGAGAGCACGGGGAAGATCGTCCGGCTGCAGGCCGAGGCGAGCGCGCTCCAATTGCACGGCCGCCACGTCGTTCAAATATCGCGCATTGGCCGGTTGTTCGCGCGACGCCGCAAGCAGCGACTGCGCCGCTTCGTCGTAACGGCGCTCGAGCAGCTGTGAAAGACCGAGCGCGTGCAGGCGCGACGGCGTCTGCATGTCGCCGAAGGACTCGCGAATCCTGCCGACCGTCAGAAGAACACGATCGGTCCCGGCCGCCTGGTCACCTTGCCCCCCAGCAGATGACACGTTCAGAGGGGCATGCGGGAACCCCCCCGTTAACCGGCCGAGAACCGATCGTTGTTCACCGACGCTGTCGACAAGACTCACGAGCCCCGCGTCGCGTTCCAGCCATGGCCTCACGACGGAGGGCAGGACCAGGACCGCGATCACGGCAGCCGCGGCCGCCAGTCCGCCCATCACCGCCCGGCGCGTCAGCAGCGGAGTGGCCTCCGCAGGTACGCCCGTGCCGGGGATGAACGCTGACACGTCCTCGACTGTTCGCACGACCTCGGCCAGCAGAACCGTGCATTGCGGGCACGAGGCGAGATGAACTTCCACCTGGGCGCGCTCGGCAAGGCTCAGGCCCTGGTCGACGTATGCGGCCAGGACCTCGGGTCCCGGGCAACCGCGGAGGCGCGAACTATTCATCTCGCTTGGATAGACGGACACGCTTCGAAAAACTCTCAATTTCGGATCGGAGCAGGGGAGACAACACCACCGCCGAGCGACCAATCAGGCCGGAAACCTGCTGCTCCGTGTATCCGGCGCCCATCAGCGCGACCCGCAGCTTCCCGATACTGTCGGCAAAGCGGCGGTGCAGCGTCGGCACGCTGCTGCCAACCAGCTTCGAAATTCGTGTGACCGAGAACCCTTCGTCGAAACGGAGCGCAATCGTCAGGCGATCCCGCGATGGCAGTTGTTCGTAGGCCCGCCTCAGAACGGCGTCGAGCCGGTCAATGTCACGGGCCAGCTCGGAGGCCTCGACGTTGTCTTCCGCGGTTTCGGGGGCCGGTCGTTCGGCCTGCTCCTCGTCGACGAAGGTCACCTTCCCACGGCGGGGCGGCAACGTCTCCCACGTCGCGCGCAGGTCGGCATCGCTCAGCGCTACATCGTGATGCGCGCGAAGCATCTCTATCGCCTCTTCAAGCGTCAGACCGTCACGCGCGATGAATTGCTCGAGCAGGACGGCGATCGGCCCGCTGCGCGTGGCCGCATCACTCGGCCGCCAACGGCCAAGACTCTGGTTCTGGAAGTCGCGGGCCAGGTTACCAATCACGGCGACCAGGTAGGTCCACCACGAACTGCGGCCCCTGAACTTTCGCAGTACCAAGTAGTCGTCCTCAACCAGCTTGAGAGTGACGTACCCGGCGAAATCTTCGGATTGGATCTGCGAAAAGTGTTTCGTTCGCGCCGTGACTCGAACGATCTTTTGAATGAGCGGGAGTTGCTCGGTTAAGAGGTGTTGATGGTCATCCACGCCGCGAGCACAAGTCCCGAACGCGATTATCGGTACGGTCTATCTTGAAACACAAGAGCTTCCTTTCGGGTTTTCCCCCAGGTTTTCTGGACCAGTGAGAGTTCTGGGACGTGTGTCCGTCTATCAAGTCAGGAAGAAGACGTGCGATGCGCATCGTGCCCGTTCGATTGATGTCTCGATTGGAATTGCACACGTTCGCGCTTGTTCGACGGCGGTGCGAGTCGTGGTTCGGCCGGCGGACACGAGCCAAAGGGGAAACCGGATAGAGTATGGCTGTTAGCTTCTTTGGCGGGCCGGACCGAGCCAGTGCTCGTGTCTGGTCGGCAGGCAAATTCGTGACGGACCAGCAGGACAAGGAAAAACTGCGCGCGCGCATTCGCGAGCTCGAAGCGCTGTGCACGGATGTGCTCGTGGCCGGCGTCGACCTCGGCCTGCCTCAACAGTTGCTCAACCAACTCTGGGCTGCCGTCGGCCACGGTGAAATGCCGCTGGCCTACCACGTCGATCTGCCACCAGCGCCGCCGCGTCCGGTCGAAGGCCGGAAGGAAGCCGCCTCCATCTCCGTGCTGACGCCCTCCACCGACGCCAAGTCCGCGGTTCAGGCGCGGCGCGAGCCGATGGCAATTCCCGACATTCCGCTCAGCACCAACCCGCTCCTCTCTGGCACCGACGACACGCGGCCCAAGCCGCCCCAGGCGGAACTCAAGCCGCTCAGTATCAAGAAGACGCTTGCTGTCGTCGACGATGACCCGATGATGCTGGACGTGCTGGCGCGCATTCTCCAGCGTGAGAACTATGAGCTGATCATGGCGTGCAGCGGTCCCGACATGATCACCAAGCTGGGCGCGCACACCGGGCAGGTGGACCTGCTGGTGACCGACTTTTCGATGCCCGACATGCAGGGCCGCGAGCTTGCCGATCACGTCCGCCAGCGTTTCCCGGCCGTGAAGGTGCTCTACCAGACCGGCTTCAGCGACATGCTGTTCGAGAATCGCGCCGAGCTCGAAGACGGCGCGGCGTTCGTCGAGAAGCCGTTTACGGCCAGGGGGCTCCGAGAAGCCGCCCGGCTCGTCTTATTCGGCTCAATAAATCCTTAGAGAGCGGTTACAAGGGTTACAAAGGTTACACGGTTATAGGGTTCTCTGAACCACATCCGTGCCCTGTAACTCCTTGTAACCTGTAACCCTGTAACCGCAGTAACCCTATACTTGATTTGTGAAGGGCGTGCGATTCGTCGTCGGGTTCCTGTTGATCGCGACCGTGCTGTCGGTGCTCGCGATATTGCTGCTGTATGCGATGGTGGGGCGGGAGCCGGACGTGCCGGACCGTGCCACGCTGGTGCTGCGGCCGTCGGGAGACATTCCGGAAGTACTGCCCGAGGTGATCTTCGGTGAGGCCGAGCTGACCACGCGAGCGTATGTCGAGCTGATACGCAAGGCCAAGGGCGATTCGCGCATTGCCGGCATCCTCGTGCGGCCGGGCGGCATCAACTCGCCGTTCTGGGCCAAGCTGCAGGAAATCCGCGCCGCGATCGACGACTTCAAGACCAGCGGAAAGTACGTGCACGCGTGGCTCGAGTACGCCGGCGACCGCGAGTACTACCTGGCCTCGGCGGCCGATCGCGTCTACCTGCTGCCGTCGACGTCGCTCGATCTCACCGGCGTGGCGAGCTACGAAGTGTTCCTGCGCGGCACGTTCGACTGGATCGGCACCTACCCGGACTTCCTGCACGTCGGCGACTACAAGACCGCCGTCAATACCTACCTCGAAAAGACCTACACGCCCGCGCACCGCGAGATGAGCGAGTCGCTCACTCGCAGCCAGTACGATCAGCTGGTGCGCGCCATTGCCAACGCCCGCAAGAAGCCGGAGGCGGAAGTGCGCGCGCTCATCGACCAGGGGCCGTTCCAGCCCGAAGACGCGCTGCGCGTCGGCCTGATCGACGAGGTGGCCTACGAAGACGAGCTCGACGACCTGATCGACGAGTTCGACGGCGCCCGCTATGTCGAGGCCGAAGACTACGCGCAGGTGTCGTGGGAAGGCACTGGCGTGCTGCGGCGCTCGAAGATCGCGGTGATCAACGCCGCCGGTGTGATCACGTCGGGCTCGAGCGGTTTCGATCCGGTGAACGGCGCCGTGGTGGGCGCCGATTCGCTCGCCGAGTACATCCGCGAGGCGCGCGCCGATCGATCGATTCGCGCGATCGTGCTGCGGGTCGACAGCCCGGGCGGGTCGTCCACGGCGTCGGACGTGATCTGGCGCGAGTTGTCGATTTCGCGCGAGAACCAGCGGCCGGTGATCGTGTCGATGTCGGACCTGGCGGCGTCGGGCGGCTACTACATCGCGCTCGGCGGCGACGCCATCGTGGCGCAGCCCGGGACGCTGACCGGATCGATCGGGGTCTACACCGGCAAGTTCGTGACCACGGTCACGCTCGACAAGCTGGGAGCGAATATCGAGGCGACGAGCCAGGGCAAGAACGCCCAGATCTACTCGCCGGATCGGCGCTTCACGCCCGAGGAGCGGAAGAAGATCCAGGAGTCGATGCAGCTGGTCTACGACCAGTTCATCGAACGCACGGCGGCGGCGCGCCACATGACGCCCGAGAAGGTGGACGAGGTGGCGCAGGGGCGCGTATGGACGGGGGAGCAGGCGCGGCAGATCGGCCTGGTCGATGAGCTGGGCGGTCTGTACAAGGCCATCGATCTCGCCAAGCAGCGCGCCCGCATCCCCGCGGAAGACGAAGTGGAGCTGGTGGTGTATCCGCCGCGGCGGAGCTTCTACGAAGTACTCGCCGAGGAACTGCAGTCGCCAGTCGGGCGCGTGCGCTCGGCCCGCACGTCGGATGCCTTACTGGAGCTGCTGGGACCGCGCGAACGCAAGGCGCTCGCCGCCGTCCTCGCGCCCTCGCGCCTGTTCCGCACCGGCCAAATACTCGCGCACATGCCTTACGTGTTTGTGAGATAGCAATCAGCAATCAGGAATCAGCGATCAGGCAACACGCTTGTCTTTCCAATTGCCAATTGCCGATTGCTGATTGCCGATTGCTGATTGCTAGACCCCGGTAATCCGCGCGAGGACGTCGTCCTTGATGTTGATCTGCAGCCCCTGCTTCGCCTTCTGCATGTAGGCGCCGAAGAACTTGTCGCGGCGCTGGTTGACCAGCTCGTCGCGTGTCTGGTCTTTGCCCTGCTCGACTTCCGCATCGGTGACGTCGACGCGCTCGGCGACGCGAACCACCGCGGTGGCCGTGGGCGTCGTGATCGCGTCGCTCACCCCTCCCTGCGGCAGCGAGAACGCCGCGGCGTCAACGGCTTCGCTCACCCCGAGGTCGGGAATTGCCGAGCCGCGCGCGACGAGTTCGGTGGTCTTGATCTCGAGGCCGGCGCGCTTCACGGCGGCGGCAAAGTCCTTTGCGTTCTTCAACTCGGTGGCCACGGCCTGCGCGCGCTGCTTGGCGAGCTCGACGGCCTTTTCCAGCTTCACGTCGTCGATGACGCGCGCGCGCACTTCATCCAGCTTCGGCAGGTAGGAGTCCTGTCGCCCGGTGACGGTACCGAACACCCATCCTGTGGCGACGCGCATCGCCGGCGTCACTTCGCCTTCCTTCATGCCGAACAGACGGGTCGAGAACTCAGGCTGCGAGCCGACGCCCTGGATGGGCTCGTTGGCCTGCACGAAGCCGGTTTCGGCGACGGTCAGCGAGCGTTCCTTGGCCAGGCGATCGAGGTCGGCGGGCGTCTTCATCGTGGCTTCGAGCGACTTGGCGATCTTCTCCGCATCGGCCTGCGCCTTTTGCCACTTCAACTGGTCTTCGATTTCCGGCCGCACCTCCGCGACGGGGCGCGTGGTGTCGGGCTTGCTGTCGACGACCTTGATGATGTGGTAGCCGAACGCGGTCTTCACCAGGTTGCTGATCTCGCCGGCCTTCATGGCGAACGCCGCCTGCTCGAACTCGGGGACCATGCGGCCGCGGCCGAAGTAATCGAGGTCGCCGCCGTTGGTGTTGTTGCTGTCGTCCTCGGAGTACTGCTTGGCGAGCGCGGCGAAATCGGCGTTGGGCGCCTTGGCCTTCTTCAACACCTCTTCGGCCAGCGCCTGCACCTGCTTTTCATCCTTGCCTTCGAGCTTGAAGAGGATGTGGCTGGCGCGCACCTGCGCGGGCGTCTGGTACTGCTGCAGGTTCTGCTTGTAGAAAGCCTCGATCTCGGAATCGGGCACCGCGATCGACTCGCGCACCTTCGCCACGTCGAGCAGCGCATACTTGACCTTGCGGCGCTCGCCGATGCGGTACTTCTCCTGCGACTTGGCGAAGTAGGCGGCGAGCTCGGCGTCGGACACCGAGACCTGGTTCTTGAAGGCCTCGGGCGTCACCTGCACCACGTCGAGCTTGACCTTCTCGTTGCGGCGGCGGAACTCCGCGGCGACTTCGGTGTCGGTCACCGACATCCAGCCGGTGAGGGCGTTGCGCAGCTTCTCGATCAGCAGCGCGCGCCGCAGGCTGCGCTCGAACTCCGCCGTGCTCATCGGCGGGTTCTGCATCGAGAGCAGCGTGCGATAGCGCTGCTCGCCAATGAACTTGCCGTTCTCCTGGAAGCCGGGCAGCGCGAGGATGCGCTCGCGAATCTCGACATCGCTGACGGTCATGCCCTGGCGGCGCGATTCGGCCACCATCGCTTCTTCGTCGACGAGCGACTGGAGAATCTGGCGATCGATGCCGAGCTGCTTGAGCAGCTGATCGTTCATCTGCCCGCCGTAGGCGTTGCGGTACGCAGCCACCTGCGCGTTGTAGCGGCGCGTGAACTGCCCGACGGTGATCGGTTCACCCTCGACGTCGGCAAGCACTTCACTCGGCGCGGCGCCCGTGCTGGTGGTCAGGAAATCGGGAATGTAGAAGACCACGAAGGTCAGGACGACCAGGGCCAGGCTCCACTTGAGCCAGCCCTTGTGCCGCCGCATGCGGTCGAGCATTGTCATTTGGTCAAAAACCTCTGGAGAAACGTCAATCTTAGCGTAGTTCCACACCGTGGTTCATCACGAGAGTTCGCGCGACGCGGATTCAGAACGCAGGTTCGTGAACCCTCGCTGAACCTCCGGGATGAACCACCGCACCGAACCTTTGTGCTGAACCATGGGTTGGCCATGATATATTCAGTCAGTTGAATGACTTACGGCGGTTCTCGCCGTCCGGATCTCGCTGCTCGCCTGCGACGCGGCCAGCGCGTGCTCAAGAGCCGACTCGAGCGGCCTGAGAACGTGCTGGCGCTGTTACGTGCCGCTCACGAGGCGCTTGATCCGGAAAGCATCGGCAAGTTGGTCGTCACCCGGGCCGACGAGTGGTTCAAGACACCGGCCTGCGGCGTGTTCGCCGCCGACTTGGATGGGCAGGTGGTCAGCCTCTCGTCGAAAGGCATGGGGCCGGCGCTGGCGCCCGTCGCGACCGGCGTTGCTCGCTGGGTAATGAGTCACGGCCGTGAACTGGTGACCGCGGACCTTCGGAAAGACAGCCGTGCGACCGGACAGAGCGGCGCGGTTTTGGGATGGCCACTGCGATGCCGCGCGCAAACGGTGGCAGCCCTGGTGGTGATGGAACGGCAGGCGGCGTCCGAGGCGCCGCACCTTACGCCCGCGGTCGGTCAGCTGCTCGGGGTCATGCTCGAGGGACCGGCACAGGCGCTCGACAACGCGTTGCGCCTGAGGCGCTCGGAGGCCCTGTCGGTCACCGACGATCTCACGCAGCTCTACAACTCCCGCTACCTGAACCAGGTGCTGCGCCGTGAAGCCAAGCGCGCCTCCCGGTCGGGCCGACCGCTCTCGCTCCTGTTCCTCGACCTCGACGGGTTCAAGGGTATCAACGATACCCATGGACATCAGGCCGGCAGCCGGGCGCTCGTCGAAGCCGCAGCGGTGATTCGTCGCTGTGCGCGTGAAACGGACGTCGTGGCCCGGTTCGGTGGCGACGAGTTTGCAATCATCCTGCCCGACACCGGATCCGAAGGTGCCGCGGCGGTTGGTGACCGCGTGCGTGAGCGTTTGGGCGAGCATCCGTTTCTCGCCGGCTACGGATTGAGCCTCCGCCTCACAGCATCGGTCGGCGTCGCGACGCTCCCGGACGTCGCCGCGTCAGCTGAAGAACTGGTACGTGCGGCCGATATGGCGATGTACCAAGTCAAGGATTCGGGCAAAAACGGAGTTCGCATCGCCCAGCAGGAATAGCAGGCGCTGCACGGTTCTTCACACCGCAGAAAAAACATGGGTCTTGGTTCGCTACTTTCATTTCTCTCCACCGACCTGGCTATCGATCTCGGCACGGCCAACACCTGCGTCTACGCAAAGGGCCGCGGGATCGTGGTCAACGAGCCGTCAATGGTCGCCGTCAACAAGGTGACCGGCCGCGTCGAAGCCGTCGGCACCGGCGCGAAGGAGATGCTCGGCCGCACGCCGGGCAACATCGTAGCCATCAAGCCGATGAAGGACGGCGTGATCGCCGACTTCGATGTCACCGAGAAGATGCTGACC
>JALDXK010000220.1:0-8820 GCA_032155105.1 Acidobacteriota bacterium | reverse complement strand
GAGGGCGCCGGGGTCGGCGTCCGCGGCGTTGAAGGCGCGTCCCGCCACGATCGGCGCGTCCAACACATCGAAGTACGAGAGGTCGGTTTCGGCCACGGTGGCATAGCGAAACGGCCCTGGCGCTTCCGGATCGTGAGCGGTCTTCTCGGCAGCGTCGTAGCCGAGCTCGATCCTGCGCTCCGGGTATTGTCCGCCCGGCAGGGTTTCCGCGAACGTCACGCCGGCCACCCCTGGCAGCTCCGCGACCCGGCCGTGCAATGCTTCGAGCGTTGCCGCGAGCCGCGCGTTGCGCTCGACTTCAGCGACATTGGGTGTGGCGGTGCTGTCGGCGAGAGCGTCGCTTTCCACGTGCACCGCGAGGAACTGCGTGGTGGCGAACCCGGGATTGAAGTCCTGCATGCGGCCGAGTTGAACATTCTCAAACCACACGATCGCCGGGAACACGACCGTGACCGCCACCTGCGCGACGATCACCACGGTCCACACGCCGCCGAAGCGCAGTCCGCCGGCTCCGGCCGTCGTCTGCTTCAACCGATCACCCATGCCGCGGGTGATCTTGAGCGCAGGTATCACCCCGGCGACCGTCGCGGCGAGCACCGTCAGCAGGATCGCTGCCCCCACCGTCGCCGGCGAGAGGGACAGATCCCACCAGAAGGGCAGGTTGCCATAGTTGGTCTCGAGAAAGGGCATGCCCCAGTTGCGCAGGAAGAGCCCGGCGACAGTCATGCCAATGACCGCTGCCAACCCGCCGAGCACGAGCGCTTCGGCAAACAGCTGTGAGACGATGCGCCCGCGGCTCGCGCCCAGGGCCGTGCGCACGATCAGATCGCTTTCGCGCGAGGCGGCGCGCGCGAACAGCAACAGGCCGACGTTGCCGCAAATCAGCGCCACGAGCATGCCGATGAAGAAGTAAATCAGGAACATGAACGTCAGGTCGTCCGACGAATCCATTGACATCATGTCTACGTACGCCGACACGCGCGGTTCGAGGTGTTCGTGTGTCGGCTTCTGTGCCGCAGCGGCGCGCCGCCCATGCATCGTCAACTCGGCCTGCGCGGTCTCGAATGTGTGACCGTCCGCCAGCGTGCCGAAGATCGTGATGGCCGGGCCCGAGCGCGGCGCCTGATCCAGGACCGCGGTTTTCAGCGGCACCCACAGCTCATGCGATACCGGGAAGGCGAAGCCCTCGCGCATTACGCCGACGATCGTCGCGTGCTCGTCGCCGAGTTGCACCGTGCGTCCGAGCACATTCGGATCGCTGCCGAATCGGGTCTGCCATAGGTCATGACCAATCACGGCGACCGCCGGCGCCGCGGGCTGTTCGTCGGCGGGCGTGAGCACGCGGCCTATCAGTGGCTGCCCCTCGGCAATCGCGAATCCAGATGCAGACATCTCGGCGACGAACGCCGGACGGGCATCGCCGTCCGCGACGATCAAATTGCGGGTCGAATCGCGCCAGGCACCCAGGTTGTCGATCGTTCGCAGCGAGTCTCGCCACGCGATGAAGTCATACAGCGCCTTCGGTTCCTGCTGATTCTCCGAGATGTCCCTGAGGCTCAGTTGGACGATCCGGTCGCCGTTGGCGAGCGGGAGTGACGGGTACAGGAACAAACCCGCGAGCTGAAAGAGGACGATGCCGACCACGATGGCGAACGTCATGGCCAGGCCGCCAACAACCGTGAGGCCCGGATACTTGACGAGCATGCGTCCGCCAAGCTTGATGTCGAGCCAACTCATAAACAGGGGTCTCCGCATCTCCCGATGCACTTGCTTGACTTGCGTAACGCCGCCAAAGTCGCGCATCGCGGCGTGCCGCGCGTCTTGCGGACTCAGGCCTCGCGCGACGTAATCCTCGACCGCTTCGGCCAGGTGTGCGTCAATCTCGTTGTCGAGGTCGCGATCGACCTTACTCATGACGCCTCGTTGGGAATCTTGAAAAAGCGATCGATGATCCCGGTCGTGCGGTGCCACCGCGATTCCTGACTTTCCAGCTGCTTGCGCCCGGCCTTCGTCAGTGAGTAGATCTTCACGCGCCGGCCGGTTTCTGACTCGCCCCACTTCGCGACGATCCATGCCTTCTGTTGCAGCTTGAGCAAGGCCGGGTAGAGCGTGCCCTGATTCAAGGTGAGCTGGTTGTCGCTGATCTGTTCGATGCGGCGGGCAAGGCGGTAGCCGTGGAGCGGGCCGAGCGCGGCCAGCGTCTGCAGCACCAGCATGCCGAGGCTGCCGTACAGGACGTCGCTCTTATCTGGCACCATATGTTGCCAGCCTACAGCTAAACCTGTTGGCTGTCCACTGGCGCGTGCGGCTAGCGCGCTTTGGCGCTTAGATACCCGGCGCGCGTGCGAACGCGGTAATCCGGATGTCTCGTCGCGACTCTGAGGCGGTGATACGTTTTGTCTCCGGCGTTCTGCGGATAGAACCCGAGGGTGTACTGCTGACGCAGTTCCTCGGCCACCCGCTGCGCCGCCGCTTCCACGTCACGAATTGTCGACGCAATGATGACGGAGCCGCCCGTGGGTTCGGCGAGTCGTTGCAGCGACGGCACGTGCACCGCACCCGCTCGCCCCGCGACGTTGATGCCGAGCGCGTAGAGCAGCACTTCGCCTGCGCGCAGCGCGGCCTGGGCCTTGGCGGAACTTTCGAGCGGGCCGGGTGCTTCGAATGGATCGCGCCAGCCGTCGCGGCTGGCGGCAATGATCGAGTTGTCGATGCCGTCGGTCATCAGCAGCATCGCCCGTTTGCGATGCGGCGTGTCCTTCATGTAGGGCACCATTTCCGTGACCGCCCTGAACAGTTCCGTGCTGCCGGTGGTCGGCATCGCTCTCAGTGAGTTGACGATGGCCGGATTGTGCGGGCGCCAGGTGATCATCGTGCGCCGCGTGCTGTCGAAGGTCGAAATGCTCCATCGGTCGTCCGGTTGCAGCGAGCGCCCGAGCGCGTCAGCGGCGCGAATCGCCGCGGCCATGCGTTCACCAGTCATGCTGCCGCTGGTATCAATCAAGACGCCGACACTAATCGGCGCCGGCTCGGCGGAGAAGACGGCCACATCTTGCCGCACCTCTTCGTCGTAGATCAGGAAGTCATCTTTCGCGAGGCCGCGAACGATCGAACCATCCGGCGCCTGCACGGTGACATCGAGATAGACGAGTTCAACGCCGGACTTGAATTGCGGCTGCCGACCGGCGGCGATGGGCACCGATGCCAGCAGGGCAGTGACGACGAAGGCGTATTTCATCGATGGCGTAATGCTATCAAGCATTCTGGCCGTCACGCCGCGAGCGCTCGCCGACTGCTTCAGCTCGCTCCAGGTGTATTGACATATGTAACGGCACGTGCCGTTCGACTACGTCAAGCCCTGGCCCCGCGGACTATTGCCGTGAAGCGCCTGCGAATCGTTCTGAATGGCCTTCCCGGCGATTCGCAACCATCAGGTTGCCGAACAACCGACTTGTTGCAGCTGGAGCCGACATCAACGCGCCCGGGAACGGCGAACCCATGTCGCTCATCGCGATGGCCGAGGGGAATCCGGAGGTCCAGGTGACGTTGCGGAAGCACGGCGCCAAGGCGTAAATCGACGCGGCGCCCTCCGTTCCCACCGCTAGCCTTGCGCAGGCCACTCGACTGAGTCATCCTCAACAAAAGCGGGTTGCGAATGTTGATCCGAATTCCGGTGTGCGTTGGATTCGCGGCGATGCTATCAGGCTGCGGCAGTTCCGGGGACCCAACAAGCCCGACGTCGCCAGTCGGGTGCAGTACCGCCATCACCATCGGCATCTTTTCAAATGGTGCGCCGGCGTCGCCGGGTCAGGGCATGGTGTGGACGTCGTATTTCCAGGCAACCGTCCTGTCCGCCCAGCCCTCAGTCTATGTGGTCGATATCAATTCCGCGCCGACCGGATGCCTGACAACCTGGACGGCCGTGTCGGCCAACACGGCGGCGGTCCAACTGTCGCCGGCGAGCGGCACCGGCCGCAGCCAGGTCGAGCTCTTCATGCCGGCGAATACTGGCGAACAGCGATCCACGATCGTCACCATCGCCGGACAGACCGCCACGATTACGCAGGCGGGGCGATAACGCCTGGCAAGGTAAGACCCTTACGCTAGACTTCTCGCATGTGGGACGCCCTACGCCTTGACGTCCGGCATTCCTTCCGCAGTTTGCGACGGGTTCCGGCTTTCTCGCTGACCGTCATCGCCACGCTGACGCTAGCTGTTGGCGCCACCGCCGCCGTGGGCAGCCTGCTCAACGCCGTGGTGTTGCGAAAACTCGCGGTTCCCAATCCCGAGCAGCTCGTGGCCCTGTCGGTCCTCGAGCCCGGTGCGAATGTGGACGGCTACTTCTACGCCGACACGTTCAACGCGCTCCGCGCCGCCCAGCGATCCTTCGCGCAGATGTCGATGTACGCCGGCGGAGGCATCCTGCGCGTCGAGACGCGTTCCGGCATGTTCGAGGACGCAGTCACGGAAGCCGTCTCGCCGAGCTACTTCGACATCGTCGGCGCGCGACCGTCGACGGGACGGTTCTTCAACGACTCGGACGATGCGGTGGTCGTCATCACCGAGGCGTACCGTCGGCGCATCTTCGGAAATGCCATCGGCATCGGCGAGGCGATCAAGTTCAACGGAACGCCGGCGACGGTGATCGGCATCGCGGCGGAGGGTTTTGACGGTCTTCGATTCGACGGGACTGTGGACATCATCGTGCCCCTCGCGCTGATGCGATCGGCCGCCGGAGACCCATCCAGGCCGATTCGATCGCGACAGGTGGTCGGACGTCTCGCTCGCGGCGTGTCCATCAACGCCGCGCGCGCGGAGTTAGCCGCGCGATGGCCGTCGGTACAGTCCGCGACGCTGCCGGCCACGGTGTCTGAAGCCGAGCGGGAGGCGCTGCTCCGTCAGCGCGTGAACGTGGCGCCGCTCGCGTCGGGATTTTCGGGGCTGCGCAGCCAGTACGGCACCACGCTCTGGGTGCTGCTGGCCCTGATGGGGATTCTCCTGGCCGTCGCGTGCGCCAACCTTGCGGGCCTGACCCTCACGCGCTCACTGACGCAACGCCACCAGATCGCGATCCGCCTCGCACTGGGCGGAAGCCGGCGGCGGGTGTTCTGGCAGGTGCTGGTCGACGGGCTCCTGCTGTCGGCGGTGGCGTTCGCCGGTGCGGTTCCTCTGGCGTGGGGGATCACCCGGGCCGTGACGCCATCCCTCCTGTTCGGACGGACGAGTTCGAAGTTTCTGACGCTGACGCCTGATGCCGGTGTGATCGCCGCGATGGCGTTGCTGACCCTCTGCATTGCCCTCGCGGTTGGCGTGGTGTCCGCGTGGCAGTCGGTCACGGTGCACGTCGACGAGAGCCTGCGGCGCGGCCGTGGGACCGCCGGCTCGGTGGGACGCTTCGGACGCGGCTTGCTCATCGCACAGGTCGCGCTGTCGATGACGCTGCTCGTCGGCGCCGGACTCTTCACGGCGACACTGGCTCACTTGCGCGCGAACGATACGTCGCTTCACTCGCAACGCATCGTCTTCAGTCGGGCGTTTCGTGAACCCGGGGATCGGCAAGTATTGCCACTCGATTACTATCGCACGCTCGTCACCGGCCTTGGGGACATCCCCGGCGCTGATGCGGCGGCGCTGTCGGTGTATTACCCGACGTACTTCGCGGTCACTGGGCCGCTCGCGACGGATTATCACTACACGCAGGCCGACGGCGTCACCAAGCTTGACCGAACGGTGCTGACGGATTTCGTGTCGCCCGGCTTCTTCGATCTCTTCAAGCTCCCTCGTCTCGAGGGCCGCGACTTCTCCTGGGACGATGGCCCGGGCACGCCCGCCGTGGCGCTCGTGTCAGCGTCCTTCGCTCGCGCACTGTTCCCGGCAGGGGACGTCATCGGCCGGCACATTCACGTGGCCGGACCCGAGCGTCGCGCCGTCGAAGTGATCGGCGTCGTCGCCGACGCGCCGTACGGCAAGCTGGACGACCCGCGGCCGCTCGTCGTCTTCCGGCCGATTCTGCAGGAAGCGGCGAAGGCGCAGTTTCCGATTGCGTATGTTCGTGCGAGCGGCGACCTCGCGACCGTGCGCGACGGATACACGCGCGTCGTGAAGTCGCTGGGGCATCGGTCTCTGCGCTCGTTCATCACCTCGTCCGAATGGGTCGACCATGCGCTGTTGCAGGAGCGTTTCACCGCGGGATTGGCCATGTTCGCAGCGGGCCTCACCATCCTGGTGGCCTGCATTGGCGTGTACGCGCTGCTCGCGTACTCCGTGACCGCGCGGGTTCGGGAAATCGGCGTGCGCCTGGCGCTTGGCGCCGAGCGGAGGACGGTTGTCTGGATGATCGTGCGGGACGGCCTGGCGATTGCCGTGCCTGGCGTGCTGATTGGCGCACCGTGCGCGTGGGCGGCGGCACGGCTCGTACGAGCGCAGCTCTACGGCATCGCCCCCGGTGATCCGCGGACACTGCTCGTCGCCGCTGCCATGTTTCTGGGGACGGTGCTCGCCGCGTCACTGGTTCCGGCGCTGCGCGCGTCGAAGGTGGCGCCCGTCGAAGCGCTGCGTGAAGAATAACCATCGAACCACATTTCCATATAGGCTCTCCGGGGGGCCGTTCGAAGCCAATGCCGCGCGCATCGACAAAGAAAATCATTCTGAGTGGGATCGCGCTCCTCGTCGTCGTGGTCCTGGTGTACCAGTGGTGGACAGGGTCGCCGCCCACGGCACCAGTGACGCACGTCGACGAGGGCGGCAGCTATGAGACGCTCACGTCCGTGCAGCGGCGATTGATGGACGACTGGGTGGCTCGCTACGCCACCGTGACCGGCAAGACGGCGGGGCCCGAGGCGCTGTACGTGGGGCTCGCGCTCTCCACGAAGACGACGTTCAATGCGGTGACGCATGCGCTGTCATTGACCGCGCTGACCGACGCTGCCGGCCGGTCGTTGAACCTCACGGCCCTCGATCTCATCACGAACGTCGATGCCGTCGCCGGCAATATCCCCGGCCAGAGCGGCGACCGCCAATTCCGCATGTACGTGCAGCTGCGGCCCGACACCCAGCGGATTCTCGAGCAGTCACGCGAATTCAGCCGGCAGGTCGACAACACGGTTTATCACAAGGGCTATCCCATCTGCTTCCGCGGATCCGGCGGCACGCCGTCGATCCAGTTTTCGCTGGCGCGCGACGGCACGCACGGCGACATCGATGTGGACTATCGATCGAGCGCCATTCCGATCATGTTGATCAACGGGCACCTCACGGCATCGAACTCCGACGTCCGTGCAGGCAACAACGACGAGCGGCACAACGGACGCTGGAGCGGCCTGACCAACTGGTGGCGCGGATTCATGGGGCTGCCACTGGCCGACGCTCCGAGCGGCGCTGCTGGCGACAGCGCCTTGGCCAGCGAGCCCAGGCTCGGGAAAGGGACCAAGCCCGAGGACGCCATCTTCGACTTCCTCGAGGCGTGGCTCGTGGAGCAGGCTCCCCGCGTCGCCATCGGGTACATCGCCCCGCGCGCCCTCGCATGCCTCGAAGTGGACCGCGGCGCTCCAGTGGACCGCGGCGTGGCCCGCTTCCAGATGGTGAGCGCGATGCAATCGGTCAATCAGCGAATCGGCACCGTGCGCCGTCTGACCGATGCGGTCCGGGGAGTGGCACTCAACGGGCCCAGGAGCAAGGAGATGCCGCAGCCGCATCGCGACGCGTTCGCGATGTACGACATTCGCGATGACCTGGCCGCGTCGCTCGATTGCGAGAACCGGCTCCACCCGGAGCAGGCGGATGCCACCAAGGTGCGGTCGACCAAGTCTGGCAATTATGTCGGCGCGGTGTTCCAGGTGAAGACGGAAAACCTCACCGGTGAAGCCGTCGCCACTGTGTGGGCCAGCGAGAACGGCACATGGAGGTTGGTGGCGTACGGCGTGGAACCTGAGTTCAGACCCGGCACGCTGCCCGCCGCCCCGTCGTCGGCGACCGAGACCGCTGAACCGGCCACGTCAACAATCGCCGGTGATCCCGCGATGCAGCAAGCGGCCAGCGACTTCCTCGAGTCGTGGTTCGTGCGGAAGGACCTTTCCGCGGCGTTCCGTTACCTCTCCCCGGCAAGCTACGCGTGCTACAACGTCTACCGGACGGAGAGCGCGCCACTCGCGAGTTCGTCCGCGGATGCCGGCCGGCTGATCCAGGAACAGATGCAGCTCCTCGGCGACTTCGCTGGAAGCGGATCAACACTGGAGGACCTCCTCATCGCGGCGGAACCACACCATCCCGACCTCAGGCTCGTCAGGCACGACGCCACAACGACGTATTCAGTGGTCGCCGTGCCCGACTCCATGGGAACCGCTGCCGATTGCGCAAGGTTGAAGCCTGGCGAAGCACCAAGGTTCGATCGCGAAGGCCCCCCGACCTACGGCCGGTTCTACGCGACGAGCCTGCGGATCAAGCGCGCCGGCGAGGAGGCGGCTGTGCTCTGGATGGTGTGGGCCAAGCAGGGCCAGGACTGGAAGGTTGTCTCGTACGTGGCGGTCACACCGTAGCGCTGTCCTACGCCAACGGCCGCCATTCACGGCGCTTACAGTAGCTGAGACGCGATCACGACAACGCCGGCTCCCGTCGCGGCGAACGCGACGAGCGCGAGCAACCGTTGTGATGTCCGTCAGTCTACCGCTCCTCGAGATCACGCAGGAACGTAGGCCAACCGGATCACATCCTTGCCAATCCGATCATGAGCCACAAGGCGGAGCGGCGGCCGGGGCCCGGCGAAATACGGCTTGCCGTGACCAAGCACGACGGGGTGCAGGTAGATTCGATACTCATCGATCA
>JALDXK010000219.1:0-8852 GCA_032155105.1 Acidobacteriota bacterium | reverse complement strand
CGTTGCCGTTCGGGAACAGCTGATTGGCCATCAGGTCGTCGATGATGATCACCTTGGCCTCGGGACGATTGTCCTCGGCCGAGAACGATCGGCCGGCCACGATCGGCGTGCGCGTGAACTCGAAGTAGCCGGGCTGCACGAAGTGCGAAATGGCTTGCTGGAACTTCGACGGCTCGGTGGCGGCCTCGAGCGGGCCGAAGCGTGCGAGCGAATTGGTGCCGTCGAGCGGGATCGGGCCCGCCGACGTGGCGTCGACCACGCCAGGAATCGCCTTCAACCGTTCGAGCATCGTCCGCTGAAACACCTGCCGGGCTTCGAGGCCCTGCGCGCGGTTGTTCTGAATCAGGAACGTCAGCACGTTACTCGTGTCGAATCCAGGGTTCGCGTTCTGCAAGGCAATGAACGTCCGGATCATCAGGCCCGATCCGACCAGCAGCACGAACGCCAGCGCCACCTCGGCAACCACCGCGCCGTCGCGCAGCCACCGGCCCGCGCCGCCGCCGACCAGCCGCCCGCTCGAACGCAGCACCTCCATCATGTCGGGACGCGAGGCCTTCCACGCCGGCAGCACGCCGAAGATCAACGCGGCCGCGAATGACGCGATTGCCGTGAACGCCAGCACGGTGCCGTCGAGCGAGACCGCGCCGGCGCGCGGCAATCCTTCGGGCGAGAGCTGGATCAGCGCGTCGATGCCGAACTGCGCCAGCAACAGGCCGAAGCCGCCACCGATGGCCGCGAGCACGAGACTTTCCGCCACCAGTTGCCGGACGATGCGCCAACGATTGCCGCCGATGGCGGCGCGCACGGCCAACTCGCGCTCGCGCGCCGAGGCGCGGACGAGCAGGAGGTTGGCCACGTTCGCACAGGCGATCAACAGCACGAACACCACCGCGCCCATCAACGCCACGAGCTGCGGCCGCACGTCGGCGACGAGATCGTCGTGCATCGGCTCGATGCGCAGGTTCATGTTCGAGGTCTGCTTGATCGGGAAGCGGCCGCGCAGGTCCGCCGACAGCCGATCCAGCTCCGACTGCGCCTGCTGGAACGACACGCCGGGCTTGAGCTTGCCGATCACGCGCAGCGAGACGTTGTTGCGCGAGCCGGTCTCGAAGTTGACGCGGCTGGCAATCAGGATGTCGGGCCGCGGGTCGACGTTGGTGCCCGGTGGAAACAGCAGCTCGAGGTTCGGCGCGAGCACGCCGACGATGTCGGCACGGCCGTTACCGAATTCGATCGACTTGCCGACGATCGATTCGTTGCCGCCGTAGCGGCGCTGCCAGAACTCGTAGCTGAGGACCGCGATGTTGGGCAGCGGCGGGGGTGGCTGCGCTCCGGGCGCCGGCAGGGCCTCGCCCTGCGGCGGCGCCGCGTTCGGGGTGCCGTCCTCCTCGACGAAGTTGCGGCCGATGTGCATGCGGTGCCCGATCAGGGTGAAGAAGTTCGTCGTCACGGCGCCGCCCGAAACCTGTTCGGAATCGCCCTGGCCGCCGTCGCCGATGGTGGGACGGAACGACACGATGGCGGCAAAGCCGTCGAACTGCGTCGTGTCCTTGCGGAGATCGAAGTAGTCGCCCGGCGGCAGCGGGAAGTCCTTGACGTTTCTCGCGCGCAGGTCCGACCAGATCGTGCCGAGCCTGGACGCGTCGTTGTAGGGCAGCGGACGCAGCAGCACCGCATTGACCACGCTGAAGATCGCCGAGGTCGCGCCGATGCCGAGGGCGATGGTGAGCACCGCGGTAATGGCGAACGCCGGCTGGCGCTTGAGGCTGCGATAGGCGAAGATCACATCACGGACGAACGATTCCATGTGCCGGGATAGGCATGTTCCGTGCCCGGCAGTGGGTCTGGAAGCGCCCGGAAATGGGCCAACTCAATGAGTGAGCGCGACGTGCCTGCTCGCGAGTGGGTGAGGGCTGTCCGAATCTGAACAGCCCCACGTGTCAGTTCTGCCGCAGCGTTCGCAACGGGTCGACCTTCGACGCTTTCCACGCCGGCACGATCGACGCGACGAGGCAATCAGCATCACCACCGCGGTGCCGCCGCTGAACGAGACGAGATCGTGGGCGCCGACGCCGTAGAGCACGGTACCGAGTCCGCGACTCAGGATCGCCGCCGCCACGAGGCCGATGAGGGAGCCGGCAACGGCGAGCATGGTGCCACGCCGCAGAAACGTCCACACCACGTTGCCGCGGCTGGCGCCGATCGCCATGCGAATGCCGATCTCCGGCATGCTCTGCTGCACCGTGTACGCCACCAGCCCGTAGATGCCGATCGCGGCCAGCAGGATGGTCATGATGCCGAACATGCTGAGCGCGCCGGCGGCCAGTTCATAGGCCGATAACGCCACGCGCGTCTGGTCGGCGAGCGTGGTCGTACGCACGATGGGGATGGTTGGATCGAGTGCCTGCAGGTGGCCGCGGACCCGCTGCATCGCATACGCGAGATCTCTGGTCGCCCTGGCGTGGACCGCGAACGTAGGCACGTACGATTGCAGCAGCGGATAGTAGACGTACGGCCGCGGCGCTTCAGAGAGCCGCGCGTACTTCACGTCGCGCGCGACGCCGACCACCGTGCGCCACGCGCCGGTGCCGCTGCGCAGCCGCTTGCCAATCGCCTCGTCCGGTGTGTGCCACATGCGGCGCGCCAGCGTCTCGTTGACGATCGCCACGGGCTGGCCCTCGCCATTGTCGGTGCGCGCGAACTCGCGGCCCGACGCCAGCGGGATGCGCAGCGCGCGGAAGTAATCCGGAGAGACGATGTTATTGAGGAAGATCATGTCCTCGTCCGATCGCGGTGCGTAGCCCTCGATCGTCACCGCGCGCGACGGGCCATCGACCAGGCTCATCGGCGCCATCAGGGCCAGGCTCGACGTTTCCACGGCGGGCTCGCCGGCCAGCGTGTCGAGCAGCCGCGAGATCAGGATCTTCCCGCGCCCCTCGTCGTACCCGGCGGCCTGCAAGTCCACCGCGACAGAGGTGACGTTCGCAGGATCGAATCCGGCGTCGGCGTGGCGTGCAGCGGCGTAGCTGCGCAGCACGAGGCCCGCGCTGATCAGCAGCACCAGCGACATCGCCACCTGCGACACGACCAGCAGCGCGCGCAGGCGTCCGCGCGAGGCCAGCCGCGGAGACACATCGTTCATCAGCGTCGTCAGCTCGACGCGCGACGTCCTGAGCGCCGGGACAAAGCCGAACACGACGGCGCATGCGCACGACAGCGCCAGCGCGAAGGTCAGGACGTAGCCGTCCACCGAGGTGTCGAGATAGATGCGCGTCGGAGCCGCGGACGCTGCGCCTGCTGCGGCGAAGGGCAGCACCACCGATGCGAGCGCCACACCGGCGAGCGCACCCGGCACCGCCAGCACGACGTTCTCGACGAAGAGCAGTCGCAACAGCCGCGCCCGGCTCGCACCGAGGGCGATGCGCACGGCCAGCTCGCCGCGACGGCTCACGCCGCGGACCAGCACGAGATTCGCGACGTTGGCGCATACCACGAGCAGGATCAGCAGGCCCATGCCGCCGAGGACGGCGATGGCCGGCAGCCAGTAGGTTTGCGCGCCGAACGGCGAGCGCCAGATGGGTACCACGGACTGGCGGCGGACGAAATTAGGAATCGGGTGCTCGGCATTGAGCTGCGCCGCGAACACTTGAATCTGTGCGGTCGCTGATGCCGTGGTGACACCGGGTTTCAGCTGGCCCATCGTCATCATGCCGAACACACCGCGCGCGTCGAGCCGGTTCGGCGGCTGCACCTGCGGCTGCATCATGATCGGCGCGAACACGTCCACCACCATGCTCACGACGGTGCCGTTGAACTGCGGCGTCGCCACGCCGACAATGGTCAGCGGCTGCCCGTTGAGGTGGATCGTCTTGCCGATGACATCGGGATCGGCGGCAAAGGAACGCCGCCACAGGGAATCGCCGATCACGGCCACGGGGTGACCGTTCGGCGTGACGTCGTCGGAGGGCAGGAGCGTGCGCCCCAGCTGCGCGGCCACGCCGAGCGACTGGAAATAGTTGCCGGTTACCAGCTCGGCGACGATGCGCTCGGCGGAGGCGCCGAGGCCGACGCTCGCGAAGATCATGTGGGACGCGCTCAGGGCGATGAACGCGTGCCCTTGCTGCGCGAGGTCGCGATAGTCCGGCAGCGAGAGGCCGATCGGCCGACCGTCTGGCGTGTGGCCGAGCACGACCGCCAATCGCGACGAATTCGGCACGCCAGGCAGTGGCGTCAACGCGAGGCCCTTGAAGAGGCTGAACACCGCGGCGTTGCCGGCGATGCCCAGCGTCAGCACGAGAATCACGACCAGCGAGAAGGCCGGGTTCTTGATCAGCATGCGCACACCGAAGCGCACGTCCTGCCAGATGTCTGCCGCCACCGCCACCACGTTGCCGCGCCACACGTGACGGGCGGCTTCCCTGGTCTGCAGCACGTTGCCGAATTCTTTGATCGCCGCGAGCCGCGCCGATTCGGGATCCTCGCCGGCGGCGATCCGTTCTGTGATCGCCATCTGGAAGTGGTTGCGAATCTCGGCATCGAGGTCGTGCTCGATCGAGCGGCGGCGAAACAACCACGCCAGGAAGGTCATATCAGCTCCGGCTGCGCTTCGGGTTGAGGATGGTGCCGATCGCGTCGACGAGCTGCGACCAGCGATCGCGTTCCTGTACGAGCTGCTTCTTGCCCTTCGCCGTCAGCCGGTAGAACTTGGCGCGCTGGTTGGCCTCGGTGACGCGCCATTCGGCCTTGACCCAGCCCTGCTTTTCGAGCCGATGCAGCGCCGGGTAGAGCGAGCCGGTCTCGATCTTGAGCGACTCGGCCGACTGCGCGCGGATCGTGGCGCCAATCGCGTAGCCGTGCTGCGGTCCCCATTGCAGCGTCTGAAGGATGAGCATGTCGAGCGTGCCCTGCAGGATCTCCAGACGAGGGCGGTCGCGTTTCTGTTCCATGATGAGGGTGTAGAGAGCCTACATCCTAGGCTGTAGGTTGTCTACGTCCTTTAATGCCCCCGCCAAGCAGGCGTCGACAGGGCGAGAAGCGGCCCGAAATGCATGTGCTTGACTTTAGTCTTACAAGGCGTAAGATATGCGCCCATGGCCGAACAACGCCTGCCGTCGATGTCGCGAATTGAATCCCTCGTCATGGAATTGCTGCGGGGCCGTGAGCGCTACGGCCTCGAGCTCGTCGATGCCTCCGAGGGCGCGCTCAAGCGCGGCTCGGTGTACGTGACCCTCGCGCGCATGGAAGAGAAGGGCTTCGTCGAATCCTGGCAGGAGGAACGATCGCCAGGCGCGCGCGGACTTCCGCGCCGGCTCTATCGGGCTACGCCCTACGGCCGCGAAGTGCACGGTGCCTTTGCGGTGTTGCGAGATACCCTGGCGCTCAAGCCCACGGAGGCGCAATGAGCCTCTCGTCGCACATCATGGCGTTCTCCGATCGCTTCCTCTCGGATCGCACGTTTCAGCTCGTCGTCGCGCCGGCGCTCGCCGACCTGCAGTTCGACGAAGACGCGGGGCGGTGGCGCCGGGTGACCAACCATGTGGCCGTGCTCAAGGCGGTGGCCGGCGGGCTCCTCGACGACATGTCGCGCGATTCGGGAAGCCTGCTCAAGATGGCGCTGCTGTCGGTGTGCTACCACCTGACGCCGCTCGCCATGGGGCTCGATTACTTCAAGACGTGGTCCGACTTTTTCGCCATGGTGACGCTGGTGATGGCGTTGTCGCTGGTCCCGGTGATGGTCTGCTACTGGCCGCCGCGCCGCACCGTGCGGCAGGCCGATTGAGCGGCCGCCATGCCCGAACTGCGCGCGCATCGGCTGTCGAAACATTTTTCCGGCGTGCGCGTCGTGAAGGACGTCGACTTCGCGATTCACCCGGGCGAGATCGTCGGCTACCTCGGGCCCAACGGCTCCGGCAAGACCACGACGGCGCGGATGCTCGCCGGGCTGCTCGAGCCTTCGTCCGGGCACGTGGAATACAACGGCCGCGACATCCGCGACGATGTGGTCGGGTTCCGCCGCGTGCTTGGCTACATCCCGGAGGAGCCGTATCTCTATCCATTTCTGTCCGGCCGTGAGTACCTGCAACTGGTTGGCCGCCTGCGCGAGCTTCCAGAGCTGGAGCTGGCGGAGAAGATCGACGGCTTCCTCAACCTGTTCGGCCTGAATGTGGCCGCCGACCAATCGATTGCGTCCTACTCGAAGGGGATGCGGCAGAAGATTGTGATTTCCGCGGCGCTCATGCACGACCCGTCGGTGGTGCTGTTCGACGAGCCCGAGACCGGCCTCGACGTCACGACCACGCTGATGCTGCGTCACCTCGTGCGCCTGCTGGCGGCGCGCGGCAAGGCGATCTTGTACAGCTCCCACATTCTCGAGGTGGTCGAGCGCGTGTGCGACAAGGTCATCGTCCTGCACAAAGGGGACGTGGTCGCCGACGATTCGATCGCGCGCCTGCGGACCCTGCTGTCGCGAACCTCGCTCGAAGGCGTGTTCTCCGAGCTGGTCATCCGCGAAGATCCGGAACAGCTCGCGCGCAACCTGGTGGCGCTGTCGTCGCGGGGGGCGTGACCGTGGACGCCGCACGCCTGCGCGCGCCGTACGTGCTGCTGACGAAGCTGTTCCTGCGCCAGTTTCTCGAAAACGATCTGATCTCGCCCGAGGCCGACCGCTCGCAGCTCGTCGCCGTCGTCGGGGCCATCTCGCTGTCGCTGACGTTGTTCATCAGTGCGTTCATGTCGGCGGGTTACATCGGCCCGCTGATGACGCCCGGGCTCGCCGCCGTCCAGTCGCTCGACGACAAGTTCTTCTACCTGTCGCTGGCGATGGTCGTGACGGCCCTGGTGGCCGCGTCACAGTGGGACGTGCTCGCGATCGACCCGCGCGATGCGGCGATCCTCGAGCCGCTGCCGGTCGGCGCCGGCATGATCCGCCGCGCCAAGCTCTCGGCGATCGCGATCCTCGGCGCCGCGGTGGCGTGTGCCGTCAACGTGTTTCCGAGCCTCGTGTTCCCATGGATGCTCGTGTTCAACCTGCGACAGATGAGCGGCTTTGCGCTGCTTGGCATCGTGGTGACGCATGCCGTGGTGACGGTCGCGGCGGCGGCGTTCGGCTATCTCGTGGTGATCGCCCTTCGAGAAACACTGGTGGCGGTGCTCGGGCGGCGCGGGTTCACGGTGGCGTCGCCGTGGGCGCAGGGCGTGCTGATCGTGCTGCTCGGGAGCGCGCTGCTGCTGATTCCAGCGGCGTCGGACCGGATCGCGCAGCGCGGCTTCGACGGCTGGCGCGCGATGTCGCCACCGATGTGGTTCCTCGGCGCCTATGAAGCCGCGGTCGGTGGCGCGATCGCCGACGTGCCGCGAAGCGAGATGCGGCCCCGGCAGGCGGCAACCGATCGGGCCATGAGCGAGTTGTATGAACGGCGACGCCCGGAGTTTCCGGCGATCGCGCGTCGTGCCGGTGCGGCCATCGGCGTGGCGTTTCTGGTGGCCGCGCTGGCCTACCTCTGGAACGCCAAGCGCGTCACCGCGCTCGCGCCATCGCCGCCGCCGGCGTCGCGCCGCGGGTGGCAGTTGGGGGCGTGGCTGGCCAATGCCTGGCTCGTTCGCGATCCGGCGGCACGGGCCGGCTTCTACTTCACGCTGGCGGCGATGTGGCGCAGCAACAACCACCGGCTGACGCTGTCGTGCGCCGCGGCGGCCGGTTTCGCGATGGCGGTGGTCGCCTTGTCGAACGCGAACGTGGAGCAGGGCGCGGGGCCGTCGGTGCGGCTCCTCGCGATGCAGCCGCTGCTATACGGCGCGCTGCTCGTGGGGTTCCGGCACGTGATCCGCGTGCCGGCGGAATTGCGCGCCAACTGGGGCTTTCAGCTGGCCTGGCGCGATCGCACGCGCGCGTTCATTGCCGGCGCCCGGCGCGCCGCCATCGTCGGGCTCGTGTTGCCGGCGCTGGTGCTCTTGCTGCCGCTGTTCACCTACGTGATGGGCGTGCCACTCGCGCTGGTGCACGCGGGCCTCGGGTTGGCCGGTGCAATCGTGTTGCTCGAGGCGCTGATGGTGAGCTTCGACAAGGTGCCGTTCACCTGCACCTATCTGCCGACCGAGAACATGAAGGCGCTCGGGCCCATCTATGCGATCGCCTTCGTGGTTGGCGCGCTGAACTTCGCGGGGATGCAGCACGCGGCGCTGCAGAGCGGCAACGCGGTCCGCGTGCTGATCACGCTCGCGGCGGCATTTGCGATTCTTCGCGTGATGTCGCTGAAACGAACGCGCCTGCCAGCCGTGGAATTCGACGAAGCGCCAGCCACCTTCCAGCGACTGGGACTACATACCTAAAAAGAGAAAGGGCCGGAACGTCGTTCCGGCCCTCTGTCGGTGCCTGGTGCCTGGTGCCTCGTGCCAGGGCAGGTGCTAGTGCGTGACCGTCTCGTTGGACGGCGCCTTCTTCAGGCCCTGGATCTGGATCACCGGAGCGCCCGGCGCTTCTTTGAGCACGTGCTGGCGATAGAGCTTCTCCATCTCCGCGTGCTTGCGCTGTTCCTCGGGCGTCAGGTCCTTCTTCTTGCGCGCCGCGATCTTTTCGTCGCGCGCGTTCTTGGCGATGCCGAGCTGGTCGAGGTCGGTCTGCGCGCCGGCGGCCACCGCTTCGGCGTTGAGCTTGAGCGTGTGTGCGGTCGACGACAGCGGCACGGGCTTGTTGCCGGCGAAGATCTCGTGACGGCCGTGGTCCTCGTACCACTTGGTGAGCGTCGCCGTCATGTGCATCTTCTCGATGATATTCCGCCAGCCAATGCCCGTGTTGTACGCGCAGAAGGAGATTTCGCCCATCTGCGTCGCATACGGGATGATGCACATCTCGG
>JALDXK010000218.1:0-8869 GCA_032155105.1 Acidobacteriota bacterium | reverse complement strand
GCCACGAGGTGCTTGGGATTCAACGCGTGCTGCGCGCCGCGGGATATGCGTCCGAGATCTTCGTGCAGACCGCCGATCCACGGCTCGAGGATCTGACGCGCGGCTACTGGGAGCTGCGGGAGGCAAGCCATCCCGACAACATCCTGATTCACCATTTTTCGATCGGCTCGCGCGCCTCGCGACTCGCCTACGCGCTGCCCGACCGCATGGTGCTCATCTACCACAACATCACGCCGCCGGAGTTCTTCGTCAACGTCAACAAGGACCTGGTCCGCCTGTGCTTCAAAGGGCGCCGAGAGCTGGCGCTCTACCGGACGCGCTGCGACCTTGCGCTCGGCGATTCGGAATACAACCGGCAGGAGCTTGACGCCCTGGGCTTCTCCCCAACCGGCGTCCTCGACGTCGTCCCCGGCTTCGATCACCTGCGCGGACCGGCCAACTACACCATCGCCGGCGCGTTCGACGACGGATGGGTGAATGTCCTGTTCGTCGGCCGCGCGATTCCAAACAAGCGGCTCGAGGACGTGATTCGCGCCTTCCACGCCTACAAGCGGTGGTTCAATCCGCATTCGCGCCTGCTGCTGGTGGGCGCCCACTCCGGCTTCGAGCGCTATGTGATGATGCTTCACGAGTTCATCGCGCGGATCGACGCACCCGATGTGCATCTCCTGGGCCACGTGTCGAACGAGGAGCTGACGGCGTATTACGAGCTCGCCGACGTGTTCGTCTGCGCCAGCGAGCACGAGGGTTTCTGCGTGCCGCTCGTCGAGTCGTTCCACATGGGCGTGCCGGTGCTCGCGTACGCCGCCACGGCGGTGCCATCGACGATGGACGGCGCGGGGATTCTGTATACGAACAAGGATCCGCTGTACATCGCAGCGCTGATCAACGCCGTGATCGAAGATCGCGCGCTGGCCGATCGCATCGTGGAGGGTCAGTACGGCGCGCTCGATCGGCTGATGGCGAAAGATTTCGGCGCCACGCTGTTGCGGCACATCGACAACGTCCTGGCGGCGCCGCGCAAGCCGCATCCGGACGTGGCGTTCGACTTCGGCGACCAGGTCGAACGGGCCGATGAACTGGATGAACTCAAGGCTCATCGGCCTTCGGCCTTCCTCGCCTTGCCTCCGGAGCCCCTCGACTCGGTTGACTCGCCGAGCCGAACCAACCTCGCTCAGGACGGGCCGGAGGAATGATCGTCAACCAATGGGTCCCCGCGGCGCACCGGGGCGACGCCATCGGCGATTCGGCGCGGCGCGTGCGGGGACTGCTGCGCGAGCTTGGGCATCAATCCGATCTCTACGCGATGACGATCGACGACGACCTGCGCGGCGACGTGATTCCGTGGACGGATGCGAGTGCCACGCGCGGCGATCTCACGATTTTCCATTTCGCGCTGGTGTCGCCGATGACCGCGGCGTTCGCGAAGCTCGATTCCGGCCGCGTCCTGCAGTATCACAACGTCACGCCGGCGCATTTCTTCGCCGGCTATGACCCGGCGATCTTCCGGCTGGCGATGCTCGGCCGCGACGATCTCAGGTCGCTGGCCGGCCACACCGACCTGGCGTTTGGTGATTCGGAATACAACCGCCAGGAGCTGGAGGACCTCGGCTTCACCAACACCGGCGTATTTCCGATCGCCATCGATCCCGGCCGTATCACCAATGCAGCGCGGCGGCCGGCGCTCGAAAAGGTGCTGCAGGAGGAGGGCTGGATCAACTTCCTCTTCGTCGGCCGCATCGTTCCGAACAAGAAGATCGAAGATCACATCAAGCTCGGCGAGCACTACAAGCGCTACGTCGACGAGCGGTATCGGTTCATTTTCGTTGGCAAGACGGATGCCACGCCGAGGTACTACAGCGCGATCCAGGGCCTGATCGAACGGTACCAGATGCCACCCGCGAGGTTCGTCTTCACCGGGCCGGTACCGGACGTCGATCTGGCGACCTATTACCGGATGGCGGACGTGTACATTTCTCTGTCTGAGCATGAAGGCTTCTGCGTGCCGCTGCTCGAGGCGATGGCGGCAGATGTGCCGGTGCTCGCCTATGCCGCGGCAGCGGTGCCCGACACGTTGGGCGGTGCCGGCGTGCAGTTCGCGCCGAAGGATCTGGAACATGCGGCGGAGCTCCTCGGCGAGCTCGCGTATAACGACACCCTGCGGAGCCAGGTCATCGCAGGGCAGCGGCGGCGGCTGGCCGATTTCGGCGACGATCGCATCCGTAGAGACCTTGAGAGGCTGACATCGTGAAGATTGCGTTCATCGTCCAGCGCTACGGCGCGGAGATCCTGGGAGGGTCGGAGTACCACTGCCGGCTGATCGCGGAACGGGTCGCGGCCAAGCACGACGTGGAAGTGCTGACGACCTGCGCGCGGGATTACATCACCTGGGACAACGACTACCCGGACGGCACCGATCGCATTCGCGGTGTCACGGTGCGCCGCTTCAAGAACGCGAAGACGCGCGACATCAGCTCCTTCAACCAGTACTCGGAGTGGATCTTCCATCACGCGCACACGCGCGAGGACGAGCTGTCGTGGCTCGAGCAGCAAGGCCCGTGGTGCCCGGCGTTGATCGAGCACCTCAATCGCCATCACCGCCAGTACGACGCGTTGATCTTCTTCACCTACCTCTACGCGCCGACGGTACTCGGCCTGGACGTCGATCCGTCGCGGAGCATCCTCGTGCCGACCGCGCACAACGAGCCCGCCATTCAGCTCTCGATCTACCGGGAGATGTTCACGAAGCCCGCCGCGGTGGCATTCAACACCGAGGTCGAGAAGGACTTCCTGAAGACGACGTTCGAGTTCCGGGCCATGGCCGAGGAAACGGTCGGCTGCGGCGTCGACCTCCTGCCGGATCAGTCGCCGGCCGACGAACCGGAACCCGATGACGACGAAGAGCTTCACAAGCGCCTCGCACCGCACCTGCGCACGCGCGGCGCGCAATTCCGCCGCCGCCATCGCTTGCAGGGCCAGTTCCTGCTCTATGGCGGGCGCATCGACGCGGGCAAGGGCTGCGAGGAGCTGGTCGAGTACTTCACGAGCTACAAGGAACAGGGCGGCGAGGCGCAGCTGGCGCTGATGGGCGTGAAGCTGATGCAGCTGCCCGAGGTGCCGTGGGTCCGCTTTGCAGGCCTGTTGTCCGAACGCGAGCGCCTGCAGGCGCTCGAGGCGGCCACCATTGTCGTGGTACCGTCGCCGTTTGAAAGCCTGTCGCTGCTGGCGCTCGAGGCGATGGCCGTCGGCACGCCGGTGCTGTGCAACGCGCGGTCGGAAGTACTCGTCGACCATTGCGTCAAGAGCAACGCGGGCCTGTTCTACGAGAACCGCGAAGAGTTCGTGGAGTGCGCCAAGCTGTTGCTGGCCGACGATCGCATGCGCGAGCGGATGGGACGCAACGGCAAGGAGTACGTGAAGCGGAATTACAGGTGGGACGTCATCATGTCGAAGTACGACCGGTTGATAGGCGCGCTCAAACGATAGTTAAACAATAAAGATTAGAAGTTAAAAATAGATGCGGACGCTACTGGCCATCGCAGTACTTCTCCAGTTTGCTCAGCGCCCGCCGATGGCGCCGGCGGAGACGCTGCTCGAGTCGCTGATCGTGCGTGCGATCAACGAGCAACCGTCAAGTGGCGTTCCCATCAGCGTGATCGAGGGCACGGACCACTCCGCCGGTGACATCCTGATCACATGCCGTGAGTGCGGCGTCGCCACGCAGGCGATGCAGAAATTGCATCACTTGATCACCGAGAAAGACATGCCGCGGCCAGCGCGGACCATCCGCCGCCTCACCAGCATCGACACCGCCACGGCACAGCGCGCGAAGGCCGCCATCTTCATCGCCGAAACACAGACGCGGCCGCTGCAAGTGTTGAGAAGCCTGTGGTCGACGGCGGGCATCGCCGACGACGTCGTCGAGATCTTCGCGCGGCACGGCGCGTTCACCGTAGACGTGCGGTCGTTCGAGAACGTCGGACAGATACGAATCGACCATCTCGGCGTGCCCACCACCACCCTCGTCACCAGTCCGCCTTCGCGGCCGGAGGCCGCTACGGCGGGATCTCGCCGTAGCTCGCCAGACGCTTCGCGAGCGGAGGCGGACGCCTCGGTCTCGAACCAGCATGCGGCGTTCGTTGCCGCCGCCTCGGCGTATTTCCTGGCGACGCTGCCCAATTCAGGGGCGGAGGCGCTGCTCTCGCACCTGACGGTTGGCGCGCACGCACGACTGGCGGAAGACGGCCGTCGTGCGGTGGCGCAGATGGGGTCGCAGCAGCGCGCGAGCGGTGACGTGCTGGTGATGTTCGGCCAGGCCATCGAGCGCGAGCAGCGGCGGATGCGATCGTTCGAGCGGTTCATGCCGACGCCCGTGGACCCGATGTTGCGCAGCCGAATCGCCGACATGGAGAAGGGCATCACCAGCGTGTGGACGAGCATGGGCATCACCAGCTCGCCGTTCGTGCCCGCCGCTGAACGCCTACGCGGCCGCGCCGGCGAGGATCGTCGCGTTCCCGTACGCACCGCCGCACCACTGACCGACATGGCGCCGCCGCCGGCGCTGGCCAAACACGCCAACGCGGGCGAGATCGCCTATGAATTGACCTGTCTCATCAACGGCCAGCGATCGATCAGCGATATTCGCGATGTGCTGGCGGCCGAATTCGGCGGCGTGCCGCTGCCCGCGGTCGTGGAGTACTTCGAACGGCTCGTCAAAGCGGGTGCTGTGACGCTGCGATAGAAATAGGTGTGGCGCGAGCTCTACGTATGAGCTGCTTCAAAGCTGGGCTAAGAGTTTTCCCTTGTTCCAAAACGAGAACAGGAGGATAACGAGAATGTAATGACTTCGGGCAACCCAATGCCAGACACGTCGGAACTTCCGGACTGTCCGGTGTGCTCAGGCCGCTTCGACCTGGTCTACGACCGCTTTCGCCAAAAGGTCTATGTCTGCATCGACTGCCATGTTGGTTTGACGGTTCCCGATTCCGCGTGGGAAATCGTCCGCCAAAAGCGCGACCACAGGTGGCCGTCGAAGGGCTGAGTCGAATCGGATTGCACGCCCTCGACGCCAGGGCCAGCGATTTTCGGTGAGCAAGTCGTTCGTCGCCACGCTCGCCGCGACGCTGATTGCCGAGGGCACGCTCAACGCCGCCGGGACGGTGGCCGACTACGTGCCCGAACTCGGCAGCAGCGGAGTCGGCGATGCGACGATCCGCCAGCTACTCGACGTGACCACCGGGCTCACCTAGGTCAGTCGGCTTCGCCGACCGGCTCCAGCTCATCGCCATTCTCTGAGCCGCTGCTTTCGGGCTCATTGCCTCCCGGCGATGCCTTCTTGCGGCGCGGACGAATGTCGTAGCGCTTGATCATCTCGTTCAGCGTCGTCGGCTTGATGCGCAGCAGCTCGGCGGCGCGTTTCTGAACGCCGCCGGCGACTTCGAGCGCCGATTCGATCCACTGGCGCTCGTAGGCAACAGTGACGTCCTTGAGCGAGATGCCCTCGGCCGGCATCACGACGTGCGGGATCTGGAACGCGGGGTTCTTGCGCACGTGCTCGGGGATCAGATCGGGGCCGATGCGCGAGCCGGTGCTGAGCACCACCGCGCGCTCGATCACGTTCTCGAGCTCGCGGACGTTGCCCGGCCAATCGTATTCCATCAGCAGATCCAGCGACTCGGGCGCCACCTCGATGTTCTTGCGATCGTTCTCCTCGCCGTATTTCTCGAGGAAGTGCTGGACCAGCAGCGGGATGTCGTCGCGGCGCTCGCGCAAGGCCGGCAGCTGGATGCTGATCACGTGGAGGCGGTAGAAGAGATCCTCGCGGAAGTGGCCCTCTTCCATCTCGTGCTTCAGGTCGACGTTGGTGGCGGCAATGATGCGCACGTCGACCTTGATCGTCTCCATGCCGCCCAGGCGCATGAACTCGCGCTCCTGCATCACGCGCAGCAGCTTGGCCTGGGTCTCGATCGGCACGTTGCCGATTTCGTCGAAGAAGATGCTGCCCTTGTCGGCGAGATCGAACATGCCCTTCTTCGGGTAGACGGCACCGGTAAACGCGCCCTTGACGTGCCCGAAGAGCGTGGATTCCAGCAGGTCGGGCGGCAGGTTGCCCGAGTTCACCGCGACGAAGGATTTCTCGCTGCGCGCCGAGTTGCTGTGAATGGCGCGCGCCACCAGTTCCTTACCGGTGCCGCTCTCGCCGGTGATCAGGATGGTCGATCGGCTGGGCGCCGCCTGGATGATCAGGTCGAACACCTGCTTCATCCGGCTGCTCTTGCCGATGATGCCGGAGAACTTGTGATAGCGCGCCTGCAGGTTCTGGCGCAGCGTCACGTTCTCGGCCACCAGCTGGCGACGCTCGATGGCGTTCTGCAGCACCACCAGCACTTCGTCGTTCTTGAACGGCTTGGTGATGTAGTCGAAGGCGCCCTTCTTCATGGCGGAGATCGCGCTCTCCATCGAGGCGTAGGCGGTGATCATCAGCACCGGCAGCTCTTCGTCGTGCTTCTTCAGCTCGTCGAGTACCTGCAGCCCGTCGAGGCCAGGCATCATCACGTCGACGATGACGGCATCGAAGGGCAGGGACTTCGCGAGGTCGAGACCCTCCTGGCCGTTCGCGGCAAGCCGCACGCTGTAGCCTTCGCGCTCCAGCAGCGTGCCCAGGATGTCCCGCATGATTTCTTCATCGTCGATGACGAGGACCGAGGCATTTCGTCGCATGGTTAGCTTCCTGCGCTCTGCGTGCGCTGGGGGACCGCTCGACTCGGCCGAGCGGACGAATCGTCCGCTCGCCCCTGCTCACCCCTCGACTGCGCTCGGGGTGACCCTGAGCTTGCCGAAGGGTCAGGGCAAGCGGCAAACCGGAGCTCGAACCGCGTGCCCTTCCCTGGCGTGCTTTCACACTGGATGGTGGCCTCGTGCTCGCGCACGATGCCGTAGGTGATCGACAGGCCGAGGCCGGTGCCCTGGCCCATCGGTTTCGTCGTGAAGAACGGATCGTAAATGCGGGCGAGATGCTCGGGCGAAATCCCGTTGCCGGTATCGGCCACCTCGGCCACCACCTCGCCGCCGTCGAGCCGGGTCGAGATGGCCAGCCAGCCGCCGCTGGTCATGGCGTCGCGCGCGTTGAGGAACAGGTTCAGGAACACCTGCTGCAGCTTGAACTCGTAGCCGATCACGTTCACGGGCCCGGCGTCGAGCTCGCGACGCACCTTGACGCTACCTTTTTCGAACTGGTGCTCGAGCAGCGACAGCACGTCGCCGATCACCTCGTTGAGATCGACCACCGACCGCTCGGCCGCATCCGCCGCGCTGGGCCGCGACAGGTTCAGCAGGCCGTTGACGATGCGCGCGGCGCGGAACGTCTGCTTCTCGATCTTCTCGAGCAGCGGGGTGCGCGGGTCGGCGGGATCGGCGTGCTCGAGCAGCATCTGGGTGTAGCTCGAGATGCCGGTGAGCGGCGTGTTCACCTCGTGCGCGACGCCGGCGGCGAGCAGGCCCAGTGACGCCATCTTTTCCGAGATGCGCAGCTGCTCTTCCATCTGCGAACGCTCGGTGATGTCCTCGATGATGATGATCGTGGACGAGGACGCGGAGGACGAGGCCGAGGACACGGAGGATGACAGCGCGGCGAGCGACTGCAGGGGCACCGTGGTGACATTGACCAGCAGCGACTCGCCGTCGCGGGTGCCGCGCGCAGTGAGCGGCACGCGGAACACGGTCTTGCCCTCCGGGTGTTCCTTGCGCACCTCGTGCAGCATCTCGATCAGGTGCGCATCGAAGAGCCGATCGATCGACGTGCCCAGGGCCGCGGAGCGGCGTAGCCCATAGACCCGCTCCAGCGACGCGTTCCACCGAATCACCGTGTCGCCGGGACCGAGCACGAGCAGGCCATCGTCGAGCGACTCGAGGATGTTCTCGTTGAAGGCGTGCAGGCGATCGAGCTCCGACGCCTTGAGGTGGAGCTGTCGATAGAGCCGGCCGTTCTCGATGGCGGTGGCGGCCTGCGCGGCCACCGCGGTGACGAGCGCCGTGTCCTCGGTGCTCAGCGGCTCGCCGCTGGCGCGGCGGCCGAGCGCGAGCACGGCAATCGCCGCGTCCTTGGCGACGCAGGGCACGAAGTAGTAGATGCCGTGGTCGCGCCAGAACTCGATTTCTTCCGCGCTGAACCGCGTGGCGGCGAGCGGATCGTCGAGGCGCACCGTGTGGGCGCCATGCAGGCGCGAGGCGATGCCCGACAGTGCGCTCAGCCTGGCGGGCGCCGCCTCGAAGCCCTCGTGGCTGATCGATTCGAAGTCGCCCTCGTCGGTGGCGAGCAGGAACGCCAGGCGATCGAGCTCGATGGTTTCGCGCACGCGCGTGACCATGCGGTCGGCAAGGCGGTTCAGGTCGAGGTCGCTGTTCAGCTCGCGTGCGAAGCCGACGAGCGCGCGGCGGTAGTCGTAGCGGTCGCGATAGAAGGCGCGATCGATCGCGTTCTGCAATCCGTCCTTGACCGGCTTGGCGAGCAGGATCACGACCACCGTCGCCAGGAACGCGATGATCCAGCGGTGCTGGCTTTCGCCCTCCACGAGGTAACCACCCGAGGCGCGGAGGATCAGGACGTAAATCGTCACGATAGCGGCGACCGCGGAGGTGTAGATCAGCAGGCGCTTGAGGATGATCTCGACGTCCATCAAGCGGTAGCGGATGATCGCCGACGCGAAGGCGAGCGGCACGAAGCCGAGCGGCACCGCCGACAGGCCCATCGAGATCGACGGCTCGACGCCGAGGGCAAACGGAATCGCGTAGCCGACCGCAAACGGCAGCCCACCGAGCGTGGTGCCCCACACGATCCACCGCAACTGGCGCTTCACGGTTACCGATCGCG
>JALDXK010000217.1:0-8870 GCA_032155105.1 Acidobacteriota bacterium | reverse complement strand
GTACGGTTACGAGAACGAGAACCGCGCGTTCACGCGATGGTTCCTCGATGGCGTGCAGCCCGAGCTGAACTTCTACGCCGGCCGCGACGTGACCGACCTGCTGATGACGTGCTATATGAGCGCCGAAGAGGAACGGGTCATCGAATGGAAACCGTCAAACCTGCTGAGCTACATTCCACCGCCGGCGCGGCCACCGATTAACACCGATTAGCCACCGCTGAGCCACCGATTGACACCGATTAGACACAAATTGAGCCGCCGGTCGTTTCTCGCCGCCTCCGCCGCCGGCATGGTGGTACTGCAGCGCCGCCATCCGGTCACGATCGGTGTCCAGAGCTACAGCTTCCGCGATCGCACGCTCGACGAGGCGATCGCCGGCATGCAATCGCTCGGATTGAAGAGCTGCGAGCTGTGGCAGTCGCATGTCGAGCCGCGAGGCACGCCGCGCAACGAGCTTCGCACGTGGCGAGAGACGGTTGGCCTCGATCATTTCCACCGGGTGCGCGACCAGCTGGCCAGGGCCTCCATCGCGCTGTCGGCCTACAACATCAGCTTCCGGGATGACTTCTCCGACGCGGAGATCGAACGCGGTTTCCAGATGGCGGCGGCGCTCGGCGTGCCCCTCATCACCTCCTCGTCGAACATCAAGACTGTGGCCAGGGTTGCGCCGGTGGCAGCCCGATACAAGATGCTCGTCGGCGTCCACAACCACTCGCGCATCGATCCCAATGAGTTCGCCACCGCGCGGAGCCTGACCGACGCACTGGCGGCCAGCCCGTTCATCGCCGTCAACCTCGACATCGGCCATTTCACCGCGGCCAATGAAGATGCCGTCGCGTTCCTGACGCAGCATCACCAGCGGATCGTCACGCTGCACATCAAGGACCGGAAACGCGATGAGGGCGCCAACGTGCCCTTTGGCGAAGGTGATACGCCGATCGCCGCCGTGCTTGGCCTGCTGCAGTCGAACGGGTGGCCGATTCCGGCCAACATCGAATACGAATACAAGGGCGGCGACAGCGTGGCGGAGGTTCGGACGTGCCTCGAGTATTGCCGCAAGGCCTTGAACTTATAATGCCGGCATGACTCGACCCTTCGACTCGCTCCGCTCGCACAGGGCGGGGCTGTTGTGCGCCGCCGTCTTCACCCTGGGTGCCATCGTGAACACGCAGACCCCGATGCTGACCGCGGAGGAGAAAGCCGCCGGCTGGAAGTTGCTCTTCGACGGCAAGTCGCTCGCCGGTTGGCGAAGCTACAAGACCGAGGCGGCGCCGACCGGTTGGACCGCGGCGGATGGTGTGCTGACGCGTACCGGTGCCGGCGGCGACCTGATGACGGTCGAGCAATACGGTGACTTCGAGATGCGATTCGACTGGAAGGTCACGCAGGGCGGCAACAGTGGTGTGATCTACCGCATCGCCACCACCGAGCCGTATCCCTGGCACACCGGTCCCGAGTATCAAGTCCTGCACAACGCCGGCCATGCCGACGGCAAGAATCCGATCACCTCGGCGGGATCGAACTATGCCGTGAACCCGCCGCCGAAGGATCTCACCAAGCCGGTGGGTGAGTGGAATGAAGGACGCGTGATCGCCAGAGGCAATCACGTGGAGCACTGGTTGAACGGCGTGAAAGTGGTTGACTATGAGATCGGCAGCCCCGACTGGGAGGCCCGCGTCAAGGCGAGCAAATTCGGCAAGATACCGCCATACGGTCGCACCACGCGCGGGTACATCGCGCTCCAGGACCACGGCGACGTGGTCAGCTTTCGCAACATCAAGATCCGGCCGCTACAGTGACCAGCCGCGACGATACTCGCGCTTGAGCAGATCGTTGCCCTCGCGCGAGTTCGTGACGCGCATCTCGGCGCCGTCGTAATGGATCTTCACTCCCGCGCGTAGCGCCACCACGCCAAGCAGCATGACCTCGGTCAGCTTCGCCGCGTATTCAAAGGGCGTCGACGCCTCGCCGTTGCCCTTGCACGCGTTCGACCAGTTCACTTCGTGGCTGGTGGTGATGCGCGGCAGTGTCCTGGGCGGATCGCCGACCGCCTTGTGCAGCGAATCGGGCAACAGGCGGGCTTGCAGGCCGTAGGTGTTGTAGATCACCTTGCCCTTGCTGCCGACCATGATCGCGCCGCCTTCGCCGTTCAGTTTCTCGCCCTCGGCGAACTCGGGCGGGGTCGGCGGGAACATGCCGCCGTCGTACCACGTGAGCTTCACTGGCGGCTTCGACCCGCGCGCGGGAAACTCGTAATACGTTTTCGTCGCCATCGGGAAGCACGCCTTTTCCCACGGCGTCGACACGGTTTCGATCGAAGTCGGGTAGCCGAGATCGAGCGCCCAGTAGGCGTGATCGAGCAGGTGCGCGCCCATGTCGCCGAGTGCGCCACTGCCCCAATCCACCCAGCCGCGCCAGTTGAACGGGTGATACACCGGGTGATATTCCACCGCCGGCGCCGGTCCGAGGAACAGATCCCACTCGAGATCCTCGGGCACCGAATAGATGCCCATCGCGTTGGCGAGACGCGCCATCACGCCGTTCATGTTCCAGCGCAGGCCTTCTGAGATGCGGCGCGGCTCCGGCCGCGGGATGCCTTGCGGCCAGTACGACAGCGGCCGGTTGGTCCACACGTGCACGTCCGTCACGTCGCCGATCGCCCCGGACTGCACCCACTCGACGGCCTTGCGGCCGTCGTCCCACGAGTGCCCCTGGTTGCCCATCTGCGTCACGATCGTCGTTTGCCGCGCTTTGCGCGCGAGCCTGCGCGCTTCGTCAACCGACCAGCAGAGCGGCTTCTGCACGTAAACGTGCTTGTTGAGATCCATCGCCGCCATCGCGATCGCCGCGTGCATGTGATCGGGCGTCGCGACGACAACGGCGTCGATATCTTTCTGCTGTTCGAGCATCACGCGAAAATCGCGGTAGCGCTTCTGCTTCGGCACGTCCGTGGCGATCAGCTTCTTCAGCGACGCGACGCGATGCTCGCTGTTCTTACGCGCCTCAGGCGTGAGGTCGGTCTTCAGCAGCCGGTCCTGTTCGCGCTTCAGATCGGCTTCCATCGTCGGGATAGCCCATCCGCGCCCGGCAAAGCCCCAGTCGACGTCGCACAACGCGACGATGTTGTTGTCGAGCCCGAGGTTGAGGAGGTTGGTGCGGCCCATGCCGCCGACGCCGACGCCGGCGATGTTGAGGCGATCGCTGGGCGCGGTCTGCCCGCGGCCCAGGACGTGCCGCGGCACGATCGTGACCGCGGCGGTGGTCGCTGCGACGTTCGCCACGAAATCGCGTCTGGAGATCATGGCGCGGATGCTACTACAATCGGCCACGACCGGCTTTCTCAACCATGCAAATCATCCGCAGCCGCACGGTCCACGACGTCGTCATCGTCGGCTCAGGTGCCGGTGGCGGCATGGCCGCCAAAGTACTCACCGAAGCCGGCGCCGGCGTGCTGATGCTCGAAGCAGGCCCGATGTTCGATACGCGCCGCGATTCGAAGATGATGGCGTGGCCCTACCAGTCTCCGCGCAGAGGCTTGCCAGTCCCCGAGCGCCAGTTTGGCGAGTTCGATGCGGGTTGGGGCGGCTGGACGCTCGAAGGTGAGCCGTACACGAGTGCGCCAGGCGATCGCTTCGACTGGTTCCGCACCCGGATGCTGGGTGGACGGACCAACCACTGGGGGCGCATCTCGCTGCGCTTCGGCCCCGATGATTTCCGCCGCAAGAGTCTCGACGGCCTCGGTGACGACTGGCCGATTACCTACGACGATCTCAAGCCCTACTACGACAGCATCGATCGGTACATCGGCCTCTTCGGGTCGAACGAGGGACTGCCCAACGACCCGGACGGGATTTTCCAGCCGCCGCCGAAGCCGCGTTGCTACGAATTGCTAATCAAGCAGGCATCGGAGCGTCTCAACATCCGGTGCATTCCCATTCGGCTCTCGATCCTGACGCAGCCGCTCAACGGCCGGCCCGCGTGTCATTACTGCGGTCAGTGCGGGCGCGCCTGCGCGGCCCACGCCAATTTTTCGTCACCCTCGGTGCTGCTGCCGCCGGCGCTCGCCACCAATCGACTGACGATTGTCACTAACGCCATGGCCCGCGAGGTCACGGTGGGCGACGATGGCCTGGCCACCGGCGTGAGCTACGTCGACAAGAACACCGGCCGCGAGAACCATGTGCGCGGCCGCATCGTCGTGATGGCCGCCAGTGCCTGCGAGACCGCGCGGTTGCTCCTCAACTCGAAGTCGGCCCGGTTCCCGCACGGCCTTGGGAACTCGAGCGGCGTCGTCGGCAAGTACCTCACCGATACCACCGGGACGAGCGTTCGCGGTTTCATCCCGAAGATGATGAACAGCACGCCGCACAACGAAGACGGCGCCAGCGGATCCCACCTCTTCATGCCCTGGTGGGGTGACAACAAGAAACTCGATTTCCCACGCGGCTACCACATCGAGCTGGGCGGTGGTCGGCGCATGCCCGGCTTCGGCACTCTCAGCGGGGTGCACCTTTACCACACCACCAGCGGCGACGGCGGCCTGGTGTCGAGCGGCGGTTACGGCAAGCAACTGAAGGACGACTACCGCCGCTTCTACGGCGCCACGGTTGGCTTTGCGGGCCGCGGTGAAATGATCCCCAACGACGATTCGTACTGCGAGATCGATCCAACCGTCGTCGATCGCTGGGGCATCCCGGTGCTGCGCTTCCACTGGAAGTGGACCGACCACGAACTCAAACAGGTCAAGCACATGCAGGAGACGTTCCGCGCCATCATCAACGAGATGGGCGGGACGCCGATGACGCCGATGCCGACCGCCGAACAGGGCTATGGCATCGAGCCGGGCGGGCGCATCATTCACGAAGTCGGGTGCGTGCGCATGGGCAACGATCCAAAAATGTCGGTGCTGAACAGCCAGTGCCAGGCGCACGATTGCCGCAACTTGTTTGTCACCGACGGCGGTCCGTTCGTGACCAATCCAGACAAGAACGTGACCTGGACCATCCTGGCGCTGGCGATGCGCACGAGTGAATACATCGCCAATCAACGGAAGGCGGGTGCCTTATGAGACGTCGCGACGCGCTGAAGATCCTGCTCGCCGCCCCGGCCGCGACGTTGTCGTGGACCGACGCCGAGGCGATGCAGGCGGCGTCGGCCGCGCAAACCGCTCGCGCCGCCGCGCCGGCGTTCGCGCCGACGTTCTTCACGCCCGCGGAGTACCGACTCGTGCGCGTGCTCGTCGACATCGTCATCCCGAAAGACGAGCGTTCTGGCAGCGCGACTGAGGCGGGTGTGCCGGAGTTCATGGATTTCATGATGATCGACCAGCCGGCGCGGCAGGTCGCGATGCGTGGTGGGCTGGCGTGGCTCGACGTCGAGTGCCAGAAGCGCTTCGACACGATCTTTCTCGATTGCTCCGACGTGCAGCGTACCGCGGTGCTGGATGACATCGCGTGGCCGGCGAAGGCGAAGCCGGAACACGCCCATGGCGTGGCGTTCTTCGGCAGCTTCCGCGACCTGACGGCGAGCGGCTTCTGGACCACGCGGATGGGCATCGACGATCTTCAGTACCTCGGCAATCGCTCCGTCGCCAGGTGGAATGGCTGCCCTCCCGAAGCGCTGAAGAAACTTGGTGTGACTTACGAGAATCAGTAAATTTGGTCTCGACGTGCGGTGACCGAGATCCTCGTTCTAGGTGGCGGACCAGCCGGCGCGGCCGCGTCGCGCCTGCTCGCGTCGTGGGGCCATCGCGTCCGGCTGATCACGCGCCGGTCCGGTCCCCATCGTCTCGCCGTTTCACTCCCACCAAGCTGCGCGAAGTTGTTCGACACGCTCGGTCTCGCCGAGGCAATCGAGGCAGCCGGGTTCGTCCGTTCGACCGGCAACACGGTGTGGTGGGGAAGCCCGGAGGCGCGCGTCGAGCCCTTTGCCGATGGCGCGTGCGGGTGGCAGGTCGAACTGGGCGTGCTCGAGTCGGTGTTGCTCGAACGCGCTGCCCAGGCGGGCGTGCCAATCGAGCGGCGCGTACTCACGGCGGAGACACCCCACGCGACGTTTGTGCTCGACTGCACCGGCCGCGCCGGTGTGCTCGCGCGGGCCAGGAACCTGCGACGTCATGACGCCGGGCCACGAACGATTGCCTTGACCGGCGAATGGCTGAGCGGCGCCTGGGAGATTCCTGATGCCTCGCACACGCTGGTCGAATCGTATGCCGACGGGTGGATGTGGTCCGTGCCGACAGCCGATGGTGTGCGCCACGTGAGCGCCATGATCGATCCGCAGCGATCGGATCTCGCGCGCGGCACCTCGTCACGGGAGGTCTACCTTTCCGAGATTGCGAAGACGCACGCATTCAAGCGGCTGCTCGCGACGGCCGCGCTGATGTCGGCGCCGTCGGGATGGGATGCGTCACCCTATTGCGCCAGCGAGTACGCCGGCGCCGGGTGGTTGCTCGTGGGCGACGCGGGCTCGTTCATCGATCCGCTGTCGTCGGCGGGCGTCAAGAAGGCGCTGGCGTCGGCGTGGCTTGCCGCCGTGACGGCGCACACCTGCATCACCGCGCCATCCATGCAGGCACACGCGGTGCGCTTCTACGACGCGCGGGAGCGCGACATCGAGCGGCATTACCGGGCGGAGTCGGCCGCCTTTCTTGCCAGCGCCGCCCGGCAGCACGACCGTCCGTTCTGGTCCGAGCGCGCGGAAGAGCGGCAGGAGGCTCGTGATGAGCGCGCGGTCGCGGACGCGTTCGGCCGCTTGAGGCAGGCGCCGTCGATCGGGTTCACCGTGTCGCCGCTGCTCCGCATCGAACCGGCGCCGCTCGTCCGCGGTCACATGATCGTGCTCGAGCCACATGTGGTCGCAGCGAACGCGGCCCCTATCCGTTACCTCTACGGCGTGGACCTGGTGCGGCTCCTCGAACTCGCGCCGGCCGCATCCCAGGTGCCCGACCTCTTCGAGGCCTACTCGCGCGGCGCCGCCCCGCCGTCCCTGCCTGATTTTCTCCTCGCCCTGTCGACGGCCGTTGCGCGCGGGTGGCTTGTGTCACAATGACGGCCGCAGAAATACCAGGGCCACAGAAAGCACAGATCACTATGGCGATACGGGCTCTCCTCACCAGCAGCATCGTCCTCCTGGGCGCGCTCCTGCATGCGACGCAGGCTCCCGCGCCAACGCCGGGCAACCAGTCGTCCGCGGCGCCGGTGGCCAAGCCCGAAGAGGGCATCCCGGTGACTGATTCGACGGTGCTCAAGGCGTGCGGCACGTGTCATCGGCCCGACGACAAGAGCCAGATGTCGCGCATCTCGTTCCAGCGCAACACGCCGGAGGGATGGCAGAACACCATCCAGCGCATGGCGGCGTTGAACGGCCTCAACATCGATCCCGCCACGGCGCGGCACGTCGTCAAGTACTTGTCGAACAACCTCGGTCTCGCGCCCGAAGAGGCGAAACCCGCGGCGTGGGAGGTCGAGAAACGCTGGATCGATTTCAAGTACACCGCCAACACCGACGCCGAGAGCACCTGTAATAAATGTCATTCACTCGGTCGCGTGATTGCCCAGCGTCGTACGCGCGGTGAATGGGATCTGCTCGTGGCGATGCACCGCGGGTGGTATCCGCTCGTCGACAACCAGGCGTTCAGGCGCGGGGGACCGGCGCCGCGCGATCGCTCGACGGATGGCCGCCTACCCGACACGCGACATCCGGTCGAGAAAGCGATCGATCACCTCTCGCAGACCTTCCCGCTGAAGACACCGGAGTGGGCGGCGTGGTCGGCCAACATGCGTGCGCCCCGCCTGGACGGTACGTGGAGCCTGAGCGGATGGGAACTGGGGAAGGGCGCGATCTATGGCACGGTCACGGTCACCGTCGATCCGTCGACGCCAGACGAATTCACCACGTCGGCGACCTACCGCGTCGCGCGAACGGGTGAAACGATCACGCGGACCGGCCGCTCCATCGTGTACACGGGATTCCAGTGGCGCGGACGATCGAGCACGTCGGCCGACGATTCGGCGCTTCGTGAAGTGATGATGATCGATCGCGACTGGCGCCACATGGAGGGCCGCTGGTTCACTGGTGGGTACGACGAGCTTGGCGTCGACATCAACCTCGATCGCGCGGGGAGTGAACCACGGGTGCTGGGTACCGACAAGACGGCGTTGAAGAAGGGCGGCGCGGCGCAGGAGCTGAAGATCTACGGCGTGAATCTGCCGTCGAGCCTGCGCAGCGCGGACGTCGATCTCGGTCCGGGCCTCACGGTGACGCGGATCGTCAACGTGACTCCCGAGGTGGCGACCGTCAGCGTGGACGTGGCAGCCACTGCCTCGCCCGGCATGCGCGACGTCTTCGTCGCCGGCTCGTCGCGGCAGCGCGCGCTCGCGGTGTTCGAGCGCATCGACACCATCAAGGTGAAGCCGGACTGGGCGATGGCGCGGGTGGGCGGCGTCGCGTTCCCGAAAGCGCTGGCCCAGTTCGAGGCATGGGGCTACAGCAACGGTCCTGATGGGAAAGCCGAAACGCCGGACGACATCGAACTCGGGCTCGTTGACGCGCAGTGGAGCATGGAAGAGTTCGCGGCCACCTACGATGACGATGACATCAAGTTCGTCGGCACGCTCGATGCGAAGACCGGCCGGTTCACGCCGAACATCGACGGCCCGAACCCCTCGCGCGCCGGATCGCGCAACAACATCGGTGATGTCTGGGTCGTGGCGCGCCATAACGCCGAGGCCGCGGGCGACAAGCCGGCGTCGACGCATCGTGCCCGCGCGCGTTCACTGCAGCGAGATCCGCCTCCGACAAGGCACCTACGCTCAGGAGTAATTCGAGCTCATCGCGTAGGTGTGTCCGCATCATCTCCGGCCCGTCCG
>JALDXK010000216.1:0-8893 GCA_032155105.1 Acidobacteriota bacterium | reverse complement strand
TGCGAACGTCGCGCCCTTCTTCGCCGGAGATCCGGCCACGCCCGCGGCCTGGGCCGACACCATCGCGCGCTCGCGCGCGTTGGCGCGCCAGCCGGCGGACATCGCCAGCGTCATCGCCGCACAGCAGGAACGGCGCAGCGCGCCGGCTGCTGCGCGCGCATCGGCTGCCACCCTTGCCGACCCGGCCACGCGCGTGGTCATCACCGGCCAGCAGGCCGGCGTGTTCGGCGGCCCGCTCTTCACGCTGCTGAAAGCCATTACCGCCATGAAGCTGGCGGCACAGGTCTCGAAAGAGCATCTGGTGCCCGTGGTTCCGGTGTTCTGGATTGACGCCGAGGATCACGACTGGCCGGAAGTGAGCAGTTGTACGGTGCTCGACAGCGAGTTCGCGCCGGCCACGGTGCGGCTCGCCGATGTGCCTGGCGCCGGCACCCAGCCGATTGCCCGGCTCGAGCTGACCAACGACGTTCTCACCGCCCTCGAACACCTCGAACAGGCGCTCCCCGACAGCGAATTCAAGCCCGACGTCATGTCCGCGCTGCGCGCGGCCTATCGACCCGGGCGCGGCATGGCCGCCGCCTTCGGCGCGTTCCTCGAGCAGGTGCTGGGGCCACACGGGTTGGTGGTGTACGACTCGTCGGACCCGGCCACCAAGCCGCTGGCCCGCGACGTGTTCGTGCGCGAAGTGAATGAACCCGGCAACACCGCGCGCATTGCCGGCCGCGCCGGTGATGCACTGGTCGCGAAGGGATACCACGCGCAGGCGACGCTCGCCGACGGCACGGTGTCGGTGTTCCACCTCAATGCCGAACGCGCCCCGATCCGCGTCGAAGGCGCCCAGGCGCACGTCGGCGACACGGTGGTGCCGCTGTCGCAGCTCGTCGAGGAAGCATCGGCACATCCGGAACACTTCAGCCCCAACGTGTTGCTGCGTCCGCTGGTGCAAGACACGGTCTTCCCGACGATCTGTTACGTGGCCGGCCCGAACGAGCTGGCGTATCTCGGACAGTTGAAAGAGGTCTACGCCCATTTCGGTGTGCCGATGCCGCTGATATATCAGCGCGCAACCGCAACGCTGGCCGATTCGGCCACCCTTCGGTTCCTCACGAAGTACGACCTGCCGCTCATCGCACTGCGCGCGCAGGATGAGTCGGCCCTGAACCAGCTGCTCGAACAACAATTGCCGCCGACGGTGGAACAATCGCTGACCGCGGTGTCGTCTGTGATCGATGAGCGTATGCACGCGGTCGCCGCCGCGGTGCCGCAGATCGATCCGACGCTCGAAGGCGCGGTGAATTCCACGCTCGGCAAGTTGCAGCACGAGGTACATGCGCTGCACAACAAGGTCATTCAGGCGGCGAAGCGGCGCGACGACACGCTGCGGCGCCAGTTCCAGCGCGCGCAGGCCCTCACCTTCCCCCAGGGCCACCCGCAGGAACGCCAGGTCGGCTTCGTGTGGTTCCTCAACCGCTACGGGCCGGCGCTGGTGGATCGGCTGATGGACGAGCTGCCGCTCGCCATGGGCCATCACCATGTCCTGACGATTTGAGAAAGAAGAGAGCCAGGAAGTCCGGCGGCTTGCGGCTCCGGCTGGCGCGGCTGCGGTGGCCTGCCCTGCTGCGGCCGTACCGGAAGCACCTCACGATCGCCTTGGCCGTGCTCGCCGTCCTCGCGGTCGGGACGTTCACCTATCTCTATGTGTCGTACAGCCGCATCATCGAGGCGCGGCTCCACGGCGAGCGTGACCGCGCCGTGCCGCGCGTCTTTGCCCGGCCGCTCACTCTGCAGCAGGGACAAAGCCTGAGCCAATCCGAGCTGGTGGCGCGGCTCAACGACATCGGCTACGCGCAGCGCGCGCGGGTGGAGCGAACCGGGGAGTTCGCGATTGATCGCCACACGGTCGTGATCCTGTCGCGTGGCGGCGACGAATCAGGTAAGGTCGTCACCGTCGCGTTTCCCGAGCCACCGGTCCCGAAGAAGAAGACCGCGAAGCCGCCACCACTGCCACCGCAGCGCATCAGCCGCATCCAGGTCGCGTCGCGCACCGTCGAGCGCATCACCCTCGATGCGCCGCTGCTCACCGCGCTGATGACCGGGCCGCGCGAAAAGCGCCGCCGCGTCGCGCTCGAAACCATCCCGGCGCGGATGCAGGAAGCGGTGCTCGCCATCGAGGACCGGCGCTTTTACTACCACCCCGGCGTCGATCCGATCCGCATGTTCGGCGCGGTGCTGACCAACGTATTCGGCGATCGACCGTACCTCGTCGGCGGCAGCACCATCACCCAGCAGCTGGCCCGGAACTTCTTCCTCACCGAGCAGATGGCCGTCGAGCAGCAAACGCGCCAGCGCTCGTACCGCCGCAAGATCCTCGAGCAGTTCATGGCGATCATCCTCGAGATCAAGGCCACCAAGGAGGAGATCCTCGAGCTGTACCTGAATGACGTCTATCTCGGTCACCGCGGCTCGTTTGCGCTGCACGGCGTGGCCGAAGCGTCGAAGATCTATTTCGGCAAGGACGTCCGCAACCTCACGCTGTCGGAAGCGGCGGTGATTGCGGGCATCATCCAGTCGCCCTACAACCACTCCCCGTTCACCAACGCCGATCGCGCCCGCGACCGCCGCAACATCGTGCTCCGGGCCATGGTCGACTCCGGCTACATCACCGGCGACGCCGCCGACCGCGCCCAGAAGGAACCCATCGCGGTGGTGGCGCGCGCCGTCGACAACGAAGCGCCCTATTTCGTGGATTACATCGGTGAGGTGCTCGACGCGACGTTCCCGGGCGTCACTTCGAAGCCGGGCGTCCTCGACATCTTCACCACGCTCGACATCAACCTGCAGCGCTACGCCCAGGATGCGGTACGCGAAGGTCTTGCCACGGTGGACACCACGCTGGCGCGCCGCAAGCGCGGGCCGCGCCGGGTCGCGCAGGCGGCGCTGGTCGCCATCGATCCGCGCAACGGAGAGATCCTCGCGTTCATCGGCGGCCGCTCCTACAACCAGTCGCAGTTCAACCGCGCGGTGAGCGCGCGGCGGCAGATCGGGTCGACCTTCAAGCCGTTCGTCTATCTCGCGGCGTTCGAGAAGGCGGCCGGGGAAGGCAGCGACATGTCGCCAGCCTCGATCATCTTCGACGAGCCCACCACCTGGAACTTCGACAACCAGGAGTGGTCGCCGCGCAACTACGACGGCGAATACGACGGCGCGATCACGCTGCGCCGCGCGCTGGCTATGTCGCGCAACGTCGCGGCGGTGAAAGTCGCCGAGCAGACCGGCTACGACAACGTCGTCGCATTGTGGAAGAAAGCCAAGATTGGTGAAACCGAGCAGGTCAAGCCGTACCCCTCCGTCGCCCTTGGCATCGTCGAGCTGACGCCGCTCGAGGTGGCGGAGGCCTACACCGTGTTCACCGGACAGGGACGGCTGCGCCGGCTGCGCCCGTTGCTGAACGTGACCAGCGGTGAAGAAACGGCCAAGCCGAAGGTCGAGCCTGGCCCGGTAATGGCGCGGCCCGCGGCGGCGTTTCTCGTGACGCACATGATGCGCAGCGTGCTCAACGAAGGCACCGGCGCCTCGGCCCGCGCCCACGGGTTCGCGCTCGACGCCGCGGGCAAGTCAGGCACCACCAACGACCTGCGCGACGCGTGGTTCGTCGGCTTCACGCCGGAGCTGCTCACCGTGGTGTGGGTGGGGCTCGACAACAACCAGCCGCTCGGCTTGAGCGGGTCGCAGGCCGCCCTGCCGATCTGGACCGCGTTCATGAAGAACGCGCTCGCGGGCCGCGGGGGCTCCTCGTTCGACGCGCCCGATGGCGTCACCTTCATCGAGGTCGATCGCGATACCGGCAAAACCGCCACGCCCACGTGTCCCCGCGTCACAAACGAAGCATTTCTATCTGGAACCGAGCCGCTTGTGGTGTGTGAGCTGCACCGGTTTCACTAACTCCCCGGCAGGCATGTCCGCCCCGGCAGGGAGTGCCGCCCCCGGCGAGGCGTGCCGTCCCCGGCACGAAGTGCCGTTCCCGGCTAGAATCCTCCTATGAACCATGAAGTCTTCGCCGCGCTGGGCGAAGCGCTCTCCCGCGGTGAAGAAGCAGCCCTCGTGACGATCGTGTCGTCCAACGGCTCCACGCCGCAGCGCGTCGGCGCCAAGATGCTCGTCTTCGGCGACGGCCGCATCGTCGGCACGGTCGGCGGCGGCTGTTACGAGCACGACGCGATCGGCAAGGCCAGGCAGGTGCTGGCCACGCGCAAGCCCACCACCGTCAAGTACGACCTGAACGACGACTTCGCCGAAGAGACCGGCCTCGTGTGCGGCGGGCAGATGGAAGTGTTCATCGAGCCGATCGAAGCCTCGCCGTCGGTGTACATCTTCGGCGCCGGCCACGTCGGCTATTACCTCGCGAAAATGGCGCACGAAGCGGGGTTTGGCGTGCACGTGATCGACGATCGCGCGGCCTTTGCCAACACGGAGCGGTTCCCATTCGCCGCGTCGGTGGTGGTCGATGACATCCCGGATTGGCTGGCGCGGACGTCAATTCCCTCCACCGCCTATGCGGTGATCGTGACGCGCGGGCACCGCAACGATCTCGATGCTCTGCGCGCGCTGGCGCCGCGCGAGTTGCGCTACATCGGCCTCATTGGCAGCCGCGCCAAGGTGTCGCGCCTGTATGAACAGCTGCTCGGCGACACGAACATCGATCCCGTGCAGCTCGAACGCATTCACGCGCCGATCGGGCTCGATCTCGGCGCGGTCACGCCGCAGGAAATCGCGGTGAGCATCACCGCCGAATTGATCGCGGTCCGGCGCGGCAAGGCCGAGGCGCTCAAGTCCGCCTCGCTGCGATGGTTCCCCAAGCTCAAGGCTCTTCGCTAGCAATCACGGGCGCGACCATCCTCACGATGAACGACGCCTTCGAGGTGATCGAAGGCGACGTGCTCGTGCGCGACGGCCGCATCGCGGCGATCGGCACGCTGCCCGGCGGAGAACGGATCGATCGCACCATCGACGGCCGCGGCTCGTACCTGCTACCGGGATTCATCCAAACGCACATCCATTTGTGCCAGACGCTGTTCCGTGGCTATGCCGATGACCTGGCGCTGCTCGACTGGTTGCGCACGCGCGTGTGGCCCATGGAAGCGGCCCACACCCCGGCCTCGCTCGCCGCCGCTGCGCGCCTGGCCGCGACGGAACTGCTGCAGTCTGGCACCACCACCGCGCTGACCATGGAGACCGTGCACGATACCGACGCGGTGTTCGAAGCCCTCGAGCCAATGGGCCTTCGTGCGGTGGTCGGCAAGTGCATGATGGACGACCCCGATCTCGCGGCACCGTCACGGCTGATGGAGCGCACCTCGGCATCGATCGATGAAAGCCTGGCGCTGGCCGCACGCTGGCACGGCCGCGCCAACGGCCGGCTCCGCGCCGCGTTCGCACCCCGGTTCGCCGTGTCGTGCTCGCAGGCGCTGCTCGAAGCCGTGGCCACGTTGTCGCGCGAGCATCAGCTCGTCGTGCACACCCACGCGTCGGAGAATCGCGACGAGATCGCGCTCGTGCAGTCGCGAACCGGCCGGAAGAACATCGACTATTTCGCCGATACGGGACTCACCACGCCCCGGTTGTGCCTGGCCCACTGCGTGTGGGTGGACGACGCAGAACAGGCAGTGATGGCCGAACGCGACGTGAAGGTGTTGCACTGCCCCGGCTCGAATCTGAAACTCGGATCGGGCCTCGCCCCCGTGGTGGAGATGCGCCGGCGCGGCATCTCGGTGTCGCTCGGTGCCGACGGCGCCGCCTGCAACAACCACCTCGACATGTTCGAAGAGATGCGCCTTGCGGCCGTGCTCCAGTCGGTGCGTCACCAGCCCGGCGCCCTCACGGCGCGCGATGCGCTGCACATGGCCACGCGCGAAGGCGCCCGCGCCCTTGGCCTCGAGGCCGAGATCGGCAGCATCGCCGTGGGCAAGCGCGCCGACCTCGTGCTCGTGCAGGTTCAAGGCCCCGACCCCTACTCGACCATCGTCTACGCAAGCCGCGGGACGGACGTGAAAACCACCATCGTGGATGGCGAGGTGCTAGTGGACAATTTCCGCCCCACCCGGTGGGATCCGGCCGAGATTTCAGCCACCGCCGGCAACGAAGCCGCGGCCTTGGCGCGCCGCGCAAACCTTTTCTAGGACCTTTTCGTCTATTATGTCGTGGCACGACATATCGTGTCGCGCCATAACTGAGGGCCTCGTGCCTCGTGCCAAAGGGGACGGATGACAACGACCAAGCGTGATCCCGCGCCGTTTCTGCCGTTAACCTCTGCGGCGTTTCATGTCCTGCTCACGCTCGCCGACGGCCCGAAGCACGGCTACCTGATCCTCAAGGACGTCGAGACCAGGACCAACGGCGCGGTGCGCCTGAGCACGGGCACGCTCTACGGTCTGATCAAACGCTTTCTCGACGATGAGCTGATCGTCGAGTTGCCGGCCGAAGACGACGGCAACGAGCGGCGGCGGCCCTACAAGCTGACGCCATTTGGCCGCCAGGTGGCACGGGCCGAAGCGTTGCGCCTCGAACAACTGGTCTCGGCCGCGCGGGGCGTGCGGCTCCTTCCCGAACGCGGCTAGCCCCATGTCGCGCCGCATCTACGAGCTATTCCTCTACACCCTGCCGCGCGGCTTCCGCGACGAGTTCGGCCGCGAGATGACACAGGCGTTCGTCGACAGCCGCGGCTCGGTCGTGACCAATGGCCTCAGCGTGCTGGCCCTGGCGGTCCGTTTGCGCCTCGATCAGGTGCGAGTCGATCTGCGGCACGCTGTTCGTGGCTTGCTCCGGCAGAAGACCTTCAGCCTCACAGCAATCACCACGCTGGCGCTCGCGCTCGGGCCCGCGACCGCGGTGTTCAGTGTGGTCTACGGTGTGGTGCTCGATCCGTTGCCGAAGGCGCGTGGCCTGGAGCGCGTCGTCTACACGTGGGCCTCGAATCCGCAGCAAAACCGCCACGAATATCCGTGGAGCGAGCTGAACTTCGTCGATCACCGGGCACGCAAAAAGGGGCTGACGGCGCTCGGCGCAATCACCGGCACCACCGCCACCATCGGCGGCACCGTGCCGCAACAGGTCGCCGGCGCCTGGGTGTCGCCCGACATGTTCGACGTGCTTGGCATGGCGCCTTCGCGCGGGCGTCACTTCACCGAAGACGACACACGTCCCGGCGCAGCGCCGACGATCATTCTCGGTAGTGCCTTCGCGGCCACGCGTTTCCCAGGCAGCGAACCCGTCGGACAAACCCTTGTCGTCGATGGCCGACCAACCACGGTGATCGGCGTGCTCCCCGACGGCTTCCGTTTCCCCGCCGACGATGCGGAATTCTGGCAACCACTGGTGATTGATCCTGCGAACAGCCAGCGAGGGCAGACCTATCTTCGCGTGATGGGCAGGCTTGCCGACGGGGCCACCATGGCCGCGGTTGAGCAACAGATGAACGCGGTCGCCGTCGATCTCGAGAAGCAGTATCCGGCGAGCAACTCCGGGTCCCGAGTCGAGCTCGTGCCGGCGAACCTCCAGCTCACTCGAGGCGCGCGCCGCATCGTACGCGTCCTTGGCTTCGCGGCCCTCGCGATCTTCCTGCTCGCCTGCACCAACATCGCGAGCCTGCTCGTGGTCCGCACCGCCGGGCGGCATCTCGAGTTGTCGGTTCGCACCGCGCTCGGCGCCAGCGCGTCGCGGCTGTCGCGCCAGCTGCTGATCGAGCACCTGGTCTTGGCGGGCGTCGCCGCGGTGGCCGCCGTCGGCGTGGCGGCAGGGTTGCTGCGGCTGCTCGCTCTCGCCGGGCTCGTGCCGGCGCATCAACTCGAGCGCGCCACGCTGGGCCCCGCGGCGCTGGCGTTTCTCGTCGTGCTGATGCTGTTGACCGCAGTCGTCCTCGGCTGGATCGTGTCGCGCCGTGCCGCGCGGTCGGCCGCGATTGCGGTTGGGCCGCGCACGCAATCGTCGACGCGCGACGTCGTGCGCCTGCGCCAGGCGCTGGTGAGCGTAGAAGTCGGCGCAGCGGTGGTGTTGCTGGCGGCCGCCGGACTGCTGCTGCAAAGCGCGGCGCGATTGATGTCGATCGATCCGGGTTTCAGGACTGAGAACGTCATCACGTTCCAGGTCGGCCTCCCGATGAGCCGATACATGGAGCCGCCTTCGCGCGTCCGTTTCATCAACGCCGTCGTCGAACATTTGTCGCAAGTGCCAGGCGTCACCGCGGCGGCCTCCGGAGCGTATGCGCCGATGACGACGATGCGGGCGACGCGGCGGTTTGCGATCGAGGGTGAGCCCCTCCCTGCGCCTGGCGCGGAGCCGCTGGCGATCGATCTGCCGGCCGGCCCGGCCTACGCGGCCGTGATGGGCCTGCGGATCATCGATGGCCGCTGGATTAACGATGGCGATCGCATCGATGGGCCGCCGGTCGTCGTCATCAGCGAATCCTTCGCGACCCGCCACTTCGCGAACGGCCGCGCGATCGGGCGCAAGCTCCGGTATTACAGCGGCCGTCCCAACGGACCGCAGCCGCCCTCGCCGGAAATCGTCGGTGTGGTGTCCGATGTGCGTCAATTTGGCATGGCGGAAGCCGAGGCGCCGCAGATGTATGTCCCGCACGCGCAGCGCACGTGGACGTTCACGAGTTTCTTCGTGAAAACGGCAGGCGATCCGCGCAGCGTGTTTGGCAGCCTTCGCGCCGCGGTGCACGCGGTCGATCCCGAGCGTCCATTGGAACGCATGCGCACATTGGATGAGCTGGTCGATGTGTCGACCTCCGATCGCCGCGCGCTGAGCGCCCTCCTGACCCTGGCGGCGATCGTGGCGCTCCTGATCTCGGCGATCGGTGTCTATGGCGTGGCGGCGGCCACCACGGCCGCGC
>JALDXK010000215.1:0-8901 GCA_032155105.1 Acidobacteriota bacterium | reverse complement strand
CCTGTTCCCTCCGGCGGTGCCGTCACACAAGACCGAAGCGGGCGGGTTCACCGAGCGTCGCTACACGCCGATCGAACTGCTCGAGCTGATGGTGCTGGCCGACCTGCGCCGCAAGGGCTTCAGCGTGGCGCGCATCCGCAAGCTGCTCCAGGTGCTGCGCCACCGCTTCAAGACGCGGCTCTACGAAGCGATCGAAGGCGGCGGGCCGGTGACGTTGTATATCGATGGTGACAACATCTATGCGCGCACCGAAGCGGGCGACCTCTTCAGCATTCTCGACAACGCCGCGCAGCCGCTGATGATGATGGGCGAAGACCTCAAGCTGCGCCAGCTCATTGCGCGCGAACGGCCGGCGCGTCGACGCGCGAAGGGTGCTGCGCCGCAAGCAGGATCGCGATAGACTGTCCCCGTGGCACCCAAGAACGATGTAGGCGAGGCGATCGGCATGGTCGAAACGCGCGGCCTGGTCGGCATGATTGAAGCAGCCGACGCGATGGTCAAGGCCGCCAACGTCGTGTTCGTCGGCTGGCAGAAAGTCGACGCCGGTCTCGTGACCGCGATCGTTCGTGGCGACGTCGGTTCAGTAACGGCCGCCACCGACGCGGGCGCCGCGGCCGCGCGCCGGGTGGGAGAGCTCGTCGGTGTTCACGTCATCCCCCGTCCCGTCGACGACCTCGAAAAGGTCTTTCCGATGCTCAAGGCGAAGATCTAGGCACTCTTTCCGCGCGCAAGTATCGGCATCGGTTCCACGTTCTCGCCATCGATCAGCCACGCCTGATCAACAAGGTTCGACACCACGCAGGAGTGATTCGGGATTATGCGCACGAGATCTCCCGGCTCGAGATCCGTCGAGCCGCTGAGCACTCTCACCGTCGCGTGTTCCTCTGATAAACGCTCGATCAAAAGGTCGTCGTCCACCGTGAGATCTCCCGTCGGGAAGGTGTCTCCCGGCCGTGTTCTGCCTCCTGGCAAGCGAAGGACCTTCCCGAAGCCGGTCGCTGGTGTGAACCCCCTTGCGCCGTCATTCGTGAGCGTCTTGCTGCCAGAGTCGAAGATCACCCGGTCGGCAGCCGGCTTGCTCACCACGCGCGCCAGCACCGTGAGCGCGCAGTCGTCGATGGTGGCGGCGCCCAGCGCGACCTGCGTGCGATCGAAGTAGACGTAGTTTCCGGGACGAAACTCGGTGAAGCCATTCTGCTGCAGCGAAAACCGCGCCGGCGGCGTGGCGCCGGCGCTGATCTCCTCGATCGCCATCCCTGCGGCCCTGCAGCGAGCCGCCAGGTCGCGCAGCGTGGCGGCTTCGTCTTTCGCCATCTGGCACAACTCGTCTTCGCTGTGCGCGTGATAGGCGTGACCGGCGTGCGCGAGCAGGCCCTTGAAGCGCAGTCCAGGCAGGGCGGCCACCGCGCCAATCATGGCCACTGCATCGGCGCCTCGCGGATCGATCCCGCAGCGGTGGAAGCCGACATCGACCTTGACCAGCACCTCGACCTGCGTGCCCGCGCGGGTCATGGCTTCGGACCACTGCCGCGCCACCTGCGGATGATCGACGATGAACGACAGGCGCGTGCGATCGAGCAGGGCGACGACGCGATCGGCGTTCGCGGGATGCAGTGGATAGGGCAGTCGGATGTTGGCGATGCCGGCTTGCCCTGAGCCAGGTTGAAGGGCGTCGGCGAACACCTCGGCCTCGCCGAGCTTCGCGCAGCAGATGCCGACGGCGCCGCGCTCGATCTGCCAGCGCGCGATGAGCGGGCTCTTGTGGGTCTTGGCGTGCGGCCGCAGGCGGATGCCGCGGCCGTTCGCGGCGTCCTGCATCCGCTCGATGTTGCGAAGCGCACGCGCGCGATCGATCAGGACCGCGGGCGTGCGCAATGAATCAACCGTCACGTGACGTCGTGCAGCCGCTAGTCCTGCTGCGTCTTCTTCTTGGCCGCGTCCCGCTCCTGTGCGCGGGCACCGCTCATCACGCCCTCGAGGCCGTAGTTGGCCTCGTGGCAGGCGTATTCGTAGACCATGGCGCCGGGCTCCATCGCGTTGAACACCAGCTCGCCGGTCATCGGCGCCGTGAACCACGTCGGATCCTCGACGGTGAAGCGGTAGTTGATGGTGGTGGCGTCCTTGCGGCTGAACCGCTCGGTGACCTTGAGGTTTTCCCACGAGCCGCGGAAGTGGCCCTGCTCGTTGAAGTTCGTCGTTTCCACCACCAGCGTGTCGCCTTCCCAGCGGCCGATCGAATCGCCGAACCAGGAGCGCACGCTCGACGGCGGATGCGTGCCGCCCATGCGGACGATGCGCGCGTCGTGCACCATCTCGGTCATGATCACCACCGTGTCCTTCGACTGCACGATGGTGTAGTTGTTGTTGTAAAAGTAGTTCGGCAGCATCGGCGGGCCGGCGTTGCGGCCGAACGAGGTCAGGCAGCGTTCGGCGTTGGGCCGCAGCTCGGGATGATCGAACTCGCCGCCCTGCGCCTTGCGGGCCGCGGCGTTCTTGGCCATCCGCTCCTTTGCGAGATCGGTAATGCCTGGCGCGCGGCCGGTCGGCGGATCGATCAGGATCGAACTGCGCGGCTGGCCGTCCACCCGCAACACCCGATCGCCCGGATCGATCCAGAACGAGTTGTAGCCGCCGACAGCGCCCGCGCCGCCCTGCCACACGCGCTCGAGATAGGTCGGTTCGGCGTTCGGGCTCTTCCGCAGCTCGCCGCCCACCGGCGGGGCGCCGCGATTCGGATCGCTCGGCTGCTCGCGGGCTTCGATCGCCGCCGCCGTCTTGGTCTCCTCGTCGCGGGCCGCTTCTTCGGTGATCACCAGCGGCGCGTTGGGCCGCAGCCGCTCGAGCGGGGTAATGGTGGCGTTGCTCCAGTTACCTTGAAGATCGGGCTTGCCGTCGGCCGTGCGCGGCACGACGGTGGGCCGTGGCGGCAACGGTTTTTTCGCAGTCGGCTTTTGTGCCGCCCCAGGCGCAGCGGCGGCACCCTGGGCGAACAACCCGGATCCTTCAGATCCGCGTGGTGAGTCGAAGGGTGGCACTCCGAGCAGGACGATTGCGACAGCGAGGCCAATCGTTCTCATTTCACTGGCTCCTTCCGCAGCTGCCCGTACATCAGCTCGGTGACGAACTCGACGCACTTGAACTGCCCGAGCTGCGCGTTCTTCTCGACGCGCCGGTAGAGCGGCATGCTCATGGTCCAGGGACGCGTGAACGTCGCCGGATCGTCGATCGTTGCTGAATAGTTGATGTGGTCGGCATCGGTCATCGTGAACCGTTCCGTGACCTTCATCTGGTCCGAATGGTGATTGCCGGCGCGATCGAACCACGATTGATCGTTGAAGCCCGCCGTGCGCACGACGAACGTGTCGCCTTCCCAGACTCCGTGCGAGATGCCCATCCAGCTGTCGATCTGCGGCGGCCCCGGATCCTTGAGGTAGACGTTGCGCACCGCGCCCGCGAACTCGTGCGCCATGAAGAACGCCGAGTTGCTCTGGATGATCTGGAACGGGAACGGCTGATACGTTGCGCGCGGCACGCCGGGCAGGTAGCACTTGATCTCGGGATCGAGCGTCAGCCAGTTGGCCTGGTTCTCCTGCTTTTTCTTCAGCGCCTCGGGCTTGTACGGCAGTTCGTCGCCGTCGACCACGCCGAGGCCGCTCGGCACCGCGCCGACCGCGCCGAATGCGATCACTTCCTTGGCCGGAATGGGCACCACCGGACCGGGACGCATCGCCAGCGCCGGCTTGGCGCTGTGCGCCTGGATGTCCCAGTTCGCGGTGTTGATCGTCTGCCAAAGGCCGTTCATGTCTGGCTTGCCGTTCACTCGCGGAATGCCCGCGGTCCGTGCCTGGCCGGTCACTGCCGGGCTCGACACGAGTGCGAACGTCGCGGCGGCCACCCCTGCGACCACCGACATCTTCAATACCGAGTCCCAACGCATGCGGTTCTCCCTGAAAAGTCGAATTATACGACCCGCGGCTGCCGGTCGTGTCACTGCTTCGTGATCGTGACCGCCTGCGCGCGCGTGTAGAGGATCGTGACGACGTCGCCGACCTTCACACCCTCGAGCAGCCGCCGATCCTGCACCACGCGGAAAACGCGGCGGTTGTCGAAGCCGTGGTAGGTGACGCTAGCCGCCGCCACGTCGATCGCGTCGATCGTCACGACCAGCCGCGCCTGCCGCAGCACCGTCCCGTCCGGCTGCGTCACGGTAGCCTCTTGCGCTTCCACGGTGGTGTTCTCGAGCGGCTTCATTCGCTCGCCGGGCGTCACCGCGACAATGTACGAATCGTAGTAGCGCACCGTGACGACGTCGCCGCTTCGTAGTTGGTTGAAGATCTCGAGGTCGCGGCCGACATAGATCGGCGCGTCGACGACGCCCGACGACCGGAGCGAGATAGTGCGCCCGGCACGGTCGATGCGGTCGACTTCGCCCGACATCTCGAACACCTGCCGGAGCGACTCGGTTTGCTGCGCCAGGAGCGTGAACAGCAACAGCAGTGTGAGCATCACCGGATTGTAGCGCCGGCCGCGTCGAAGAGGTAGAAGATCGGGCCCGGCCGTATACTGACGTCGTGAGCGCGCTCGCCGCATACCTTCGTGATCGAGCGGCGGAGGACGTCCGCCGGATGGATCCGCAAACGCGCATCCGCGTGGCGCTGGAACTGGGCGACGCCGACCTGGCCCGTTACTCCGCCGCGCATGGGGTTGACCGCGAAGCCGCGCGCCAACGTCTCATGCGGCAGCGCCAGGGCGGGCGCAGGCCGAGCGCCGTCGCGAACCCATGACGCTGGCGGACCGTGTGATTGCATGCTTGAACGCGGCACGCGTGGCTCACGCTACGGTCGGCGCGGCTGCGCTCGCTGCCGCGGGGGTCGTTCGCTCCAGCCTCGACCTCGATCTGCTGACGCTCGATGAGCGTGTCATCGACCGGCGTTTCTGGTCAGCGCTCGCAGACGCTGGCGCGAAGATCGATGCTCGTCGTGGCGACCCGGACGATCCCTTGGCTGGTGTGGTCCGAATTGCCGCCGCAGAGGAGCGCCCAGTGGACGTCATCGTCGGCCGGCATCAGTGGCAACGCCGCGCGGTAGAGCGCGCCAGAACCCTGACGTCGGGAGAACGGGTCGTGCTTCCCCGCGATCTGGTGCTGCTCAAGCTGTACGCGGGCGGCGCGCAAGACCTGTGGGACATTCGTCAGCTGCTTGCCGTCACGGACCGGGCAGTGCTCGTCGCCGAAGTCGATGCGGATCTGGCGGCGTTGCCGCCGCCGGCCGCGGCACTGTGGGATGTTGCCAAGTCGACCGCCTGACCTGTCGGCCGCTCATCGCTGCCCCAGTTCGACGGCGTCGATCGCATGACAAGATAACGCGGTGCCGCTTCACGTTGTTCCCGCCGTCGGCCCGATCCTCGAACGCGTCCTGGACGACACCTTCCCAATCTGGAACGACGGCCTGTCGCGGGCGAATTACGCGAAATACTGGGCGGCGCAGCTGAAGACGCCCTGGGGACGGTCTCACCTCGACCGCGTCGCGCTCGTCGACGGCCCGCACGTGCTGTGCAGCGCCAAGCGCTACGACCTGTCGCTGCGTCTCGATGGGCGCATCCGGCGCGCCCTTGGCATCGGCGCCGTATTCACCACCACCGCGCATCGCGGCCGCGGCTTCGCCCGCGAGTTGATCACGCGCCTGCTCGATACCGCGGTGACGGATGGGCACGAGTTCGCGATGCTGTTCTCGGAGATTTCACCGGCGTTCTACGAGCGGCTCGACTTCGTGCCGGTGCCGCTCGTCGAACAGTCGATCGAGGTCGATCAAAAGCGCGGCGGCGCACCGGCGATGCTGGTGCGCAGCGGCGACGAGCGCGATCTGCCGGCCATCGTCGACATGAGCGCGGCCCGCTCGGCGACCGCGCGGTTGGCGCTCGATCGCAGCGAGGATTTCGTTCGCTACGGCATCACCAGGAAGCGGTTGCTGTCGGGGCTCCTGCCGAGCGGCACGCGCAACACCGAGTTCCTCGTCGTCGAGGAGGGCTATCAGGCCGTCGCCTACCTGGTGTGCACCGAATACCACGGGCGGTGGACGATCGAGGAGGCGGGTGATCGCGATCCGTCAGGCGCGCGGCTCGGCGCAATGCTGCAGGTGATGCTGGCGCGTCACCCGGGCGAGCGCCTTCCCGAGATCAAATGCTGGTGGCCGCAGGGTTTCGTGCCGCCGCAGGTGAAGGTGGCGGCAGCTACGCCGACGCAGGATGTGCTGATGATTCGACCGCTGCAAGATCGCATCCTGCCGCTCCCGCCGCTGGCCGCTGCGGAAGTTGTGTATTGGCGGGCGGACTACTTCTAGCCGGGATCCGGGATCCGGGATCCGGGATCCGGGATCCGGAAAAACACTTGCCAAAGGCTCGACGAGTGTTCTGCTCCGTTGATTCACTCCAGCGACTCGTGCAGGCGATATAACATCGCTCCGACCCGATCGTTGAGCGCCAGAATGCGACCGCACGTTTCGGGTTTCATGAACGCGTTGCGCCGGCAGATCTCGACCCAGGTTTCCAGTTCGCCTTGCGATCCGAGCGCTATCGAGATGTGATTCTGATAGGCGCCCCGTTTTTTCTTGCGGCGGTAGCCTTCCGCAACGTTCGACGGCATCGAGGTTGACGCCCGAAAGATCTGTCGGCGGATGTCGAACTCCGTTCGCGGCAGTTCCTTCAGGGAAGGGATGACGAGGTCGACCAAGTCCATCGACACTTGCCAAACCTCGAGATCGCGAAATGTTGTGATTTTTTCGTCGGCCATGCCCGCTCGGCGGAGCATTGTTCGTGCCGGCGAAATTGGGCGCGAATATCGAGGCCGTATACGCGCACATCAACCGAAGTTGCTTACCGTGCGAAGCCGGGCCTGTTCGTCGCGCAACTGGAGTTGCGTCCTTGCAACGTCAGTTGCACCGCACTCAGACACCCTTGGCACCCTTGGCACCCCGGATCCCGGATCCCGGATCCCGGATCCCGGATCCCGGACTGGGAGCTACAGCTTTTTTTCCTGCTCCAATCGCTTCCTGAGTCCACCGAGATCGAAAACGCCTGACTTGTCGCGCGAGTTCAGGTAATCACCAACACACTTGCGCGAGCAGAACATGCCGCCGTCCTCGATGACGTCGGAGTGCGTCATGCCATCGGGATCGGCCGGCATCATCTTGTGCCGACGGAACTCGAACAGGTCGAACGGCTGGTTCTTGGGGAAGGACTCACCGCACTGCTTGCAATTCATGCTCATGTCGCACACCTCGCTCGAGTCATCGCTGCTGCGACAGTTTAGCGTCAACCGACTTGGTTTCACCTTCGCCAAGTTGCAGTTTGACGGCGGCGTCGCGCACTGCGGCTAGAAAATCCGGGTCGCCGGCCTGGCCGTCTTCGAGCGCCTGCACCGCAACGATGAGGTAGTCGTGCGCACCCGGGAGTCCCGTGATCCGGTAGCGCCCGTCCTGATCGGGCCGCGCCGCCTTGATGAATCGCGACTGGTAGGTCCAGAGCTTGTCGTCGGCAGGGAAGGCCACCACCGTGGCATCGAGCGCCGGGTTGCCGCGCGCATCGGTGACGAGTCCCGAGAGCGTGGTGACCTGCTTCGTCATCACGATCTGCACGCCGCCGATCGTCTGGCCCGGCGGGAATTCCGTCGGCGTGTCGGTGATTTCCTGGCCGTTGACCGTCACCGACTTCAACGTCCATCCCTGCGGAGCGGAGGCCCGCAGGAACACCGCATCGATCACATTGCGCACGCTGAACGACCAGTCGGCGCCGACCCGCGACCCGCCCTGGCCGCCGCCGCCCGGGCCTTGCGCGTCGGGCGATGCAGGCCGCGCCGTGACCTGCAGCTGCTGCGGGCGGAAGTCGAACGCTTCGCCGGTGTCCGAGACGACGGTGCCGTTGATCACCGCGCCCGGCGCGGTGACAATGGTGAGCCCGCCGACGTCTTCGGCGCCGACCACGAGATCCATGCGCGCCAGCTCGAACTCGCGCCCACCGGCGCGCGCCTGCAGCTGGTAACGTCCCGGCGCGACGTTCGGCAGGCGGAACGTACCCGACGCATCGATGCGGTTGCCGGCGCCGCCCTGCTGCATCACCATGGCGCGCCCGCCGCTGCTCGTCGACGGCGCGAGCGTCACCATCCCGCCAGGCGCCGGCGCGCCGCTCGACAGGATCACCTGACCCGACACGCGCACCAGCCGCGTCGCAATCAGGCCGAAGTTCACGCTGGTGTTCTCCTGCGCGATGGCCACCGTGACCCGCGCCGCTTCGCCGAGGTTGGTCGTGCCGGGGAAATAGGTGGCGGCGTAGCCCGACAGCTCGCCCATCGGATCGGTCACTTCGGGTCCGCCGCTGCGTAACATCGCGCTGACGTAGTACTCGCCTGGTGGCAGGCCGAAGAGACGAAAGTTGCCCTGGTCGTCGGTGGTGTCGCGCGCGTTCCCGCCTTGTGCCGGCATCATGCGCCGCGCGCCGGCGGTGTAGGCATAGCGCCACGCGGTGACGGAAGCGTTCGCCACCGGCTCGCCGAACTCATCCGTCACCCGCCCGCCGAGCACGCTGCCGCGCGGCAAGGCGATGGTGATCTTGTCGAGTGTTTGAGCGTCGCCGAGCTCGATCGGCGTGCCGGATTCGGAGGGCCGCCGCTGCCCGTACTGCAGCGACACGAAGCCGCCCTTGCTCGCCGTCATCGTGTAGCGGCCGGCTGGCAGCTCCTTGATCTCGAAGCGGCCTTGCGCGTCGGTGGTGGCCACACGGCTCTCGCGCGCATCGGGCGACATCACGCGCACCTGCGCGCGCCGAATCGGCGCGGCGGTGTCGGCGGTGACGATTTGCCCGCGCAGCACCGCGGTGCCCCTCGGCGCATCAACCCGCGCCGGCGTGGCC